>JAUMVQ010000029.1:0-10053 GCA_030530085.1 Desulfovibrionaceae bacterium
TAGCCATACCAACTATGTGCGCAACCCCAAATCCCACAAAATTTCAAATTGAGTCAAGATCCAAAAAAATTCCTGCGCCAAAAAACGCAGCATTTATTTTCAACTCCAAGGCATGGCCTTCCGCCATGCCTTTTCTTTTTTGCCAATATCTTCCTTGCAATTAAAAACGATTACTAATAAGATATAAATCACATACATCTTATCTTCCCTGGACTGGCAGCCCTGGCTGCAAAAAGGCCCTGCGGAAGACAAATCATGTGGAGGGAAAATTGCATGGATGCGGTCCTGCTGTCACGGCTGCAGTTTGCTGTGGCTGTCTTTTTTCACTTTATCTTTGTTCCGCTCACGCTGGGACTGTCTCTGCTCATTGCCTGGATGGAGACAAAATACGTCAGAACGCATGACGAAACCTGGCTCAAGCACACCAAATTCTGGGGAAAGCTGTTCCTCATCAACTTCACCCTGGGCGTCGTCACCGGCATTACGCTGGAATTTCAGTTTGGCACCAACTGGTCACGCTATTCAGAGTATGTCGGCGACATCTTCGGGGCGCTGCTTGCCATAGAGGCCACGGTCGCCTTCTTCATGGAATCCACCTTCCTTGCCGTATGGCATTTCGGCTGGAAGAAGCTGAGCCCCAAAGCCCACTGTATTTGTGCCTGGCTTGTCTTTATTGCCAGCAACATTTCGGCTCTGTGGATTATCTTGGCCAACGGCTTCATGCAGAATCCCACCGGCTTTGTGCTGAACAACGGCCGTGCCGAGCTTGAGAGCTTTTTGCAGGTTGTCACCAACCCCTATGCCTGGGGCCTCTATGCCCATCAGCTGGCCACAGCCTGGATGCTGGGCGCTTTCTTTGTGCTTGGTGTCTCTGCCTGGCATATACGCCGCAACTACCACTTTGCCTACTTCTTTACGCAGAGCTTCCGCTTTGCCGCCCCGATAGCCTTGGTCCTGGCCCTGCTCATCGCACTCACAGGCGACATTACAGGACAGAATGCAGCCCAAATGCAGCCCGCCAAGCTGGCTGCCATGGAAGGACACTGGGAAACCGGCACCAATGTGCCTTTCTACATCCTGCAGCTGCCAGATGAAGAAAAGGAAGAAAACAGCATTGAGGCCCTGGGCATCCCCGGCCTGCTGAGCTTCTTAAGCTACCACGATACCAATGCCGAAGTAAAAGGTCTCAAGGACTTTCCCAAGGAAGACAGGCCTCCTGTTCTGGCAACCTTCTTAAGCTTCCGTGTCATGATACTGTTAGGCGGCCTTTTCATCCTGGTTGCGGCATGGTCCTTTTTCCAGCGCAAAAAGGAGATACCAGACCCGCGCCTGACTGCCATTCTGCCATGGATAATACCCCTGCCCTATTTTGCCATTTTTGCCGGCTGGGCTGTCTCCGAAATCGGACGCCAGCCATGGATAGTCTATAACCTCATGCGCACCTCGGATGCGGTATCGCCAGTTCCTGCCGACAACATCCTTATCTCTCTTATTGGCTTTATCGCAGTGTATGCCGTCCTTGGCATTCTCGACATCTTCCTGCTCATCAAGTACGCCCGCAAGGGTCCTGAGGGGGTATAGCCATGCTGGAAACCATATGGTTCATTCTCTGGAGTCTGCTCTGGGCACTCTACTTTATTCTTGACGGCTTTGACCTTGGCATCGGAAGCCTGCTTCCCTTTGCCGCCAAAAACGAAGGCGAGCGCCGCATCATGTACAATGCCACAGGCCCCTTCTGGGATGGCAACGAGGTGTGGCTTATTTCTGCAGGCGGTGTCACCTTTGCGGCCTTTCCCAAGACCTACGCCGTCATGTTCTCGGCCCTCTATGTGCCGCTCCTGCTTTTGCTCTTCATGCTCATCTTCCGAGCCGTCTCCTATGAGTTCCGCAACAAGGTAGCCAGCTCGTTCTGGCGCAGCATATGGGATGCCGTCCACTTTCTTACCAACAGCATTGCCGCCATTCTTCTTGGCGTTGCCTTTGCCAACCTCTTCATGGGCATTCCCATTGATGCAGAGGGCATCTTCCACGGCTCGCTGCTCACCTTCCTCTCTCCCTACGCACTGGCAGGCGGCGTCTTCTTTTTAGTCATCTTCTGCCTGCACGGAGCCCTGTGGCTCTGCTTCAGGACAGAAGGGGACATGCAGGAAAAAGCCCTTTCCTTTGTCCAGCTGCTCTGGCCCCTGGCCCTGATCCTGCTTCTGGCCTTCCTGGTGCTCACCTGGTTCTGCACCGACCTTTTTGACAACTACCTTGCCAACCCTGTGCTTTTGCTTATCCCGGCAGTGGCCCTTGCAGGACTTATCGGCATCAAGGCCATGCTCAGGAAGGCAAAGCCCCTTCTTGCCTGGGCAAGCAGCTGTGTCTTTATCATTGGCGTGACTTTCTTTGGCGTTGCCGGCATGTTCCCCAGGATGCTCATTTCCAGCCTGTCTCCTGAAGCCACCCTGACCGCCTTCAATTCTGCCTCAAGCGAGCTCACGCTGACCATCATGCTGTACGTGGCCCTGGTCATGGTGCCCATCGTCCTTGCCTACCAGTTCTGGTGCTACAGGCTCTTCTCGCACAAGCTGGACGCAGAGCAGGTCATGGCCGATCCCCATGCCTATTAGGCACTGACGTATTCCTGAACCATTTTACGCCTGATTTTCAGGCCAAAAACAAAGCCCTGTCCTTCGCAGACTGTCTGCGGGGAACAGGGCTTTTCATTTGTCTTTCTCTCCGGCAAGGGGAGAGAGCGTATTATTTGCTACTTGCCAGCCTTTTCAGGAGCGGCCGGAGCAGCAGCCTTTTCTGCATCGGCAGGAGCAGGGGCTGCAGCAGCTTCAGCTTCCTTGGCGGCTTCGGCAGCGGCTGCCTTAAAGTCAATGCTGACCTTGTTAAAGGCATCCATCACTTCGCCGGTCACATCAAGGCCCTTGTCCTGGGCGATGACGGCCTCAGAACGGACTATGACCTTGTAGCCTTTCTGCTGGCGCACATCGGCAACTGTCTGGATCAGCTTTTCCAGAAGGGTGTTGGTTGCGGCAGCCTCTTCCTGCTGGAAGCGCTGCTGCAGGTTGCCAAAGAGGACCTGGAATTCCTGCAAGGCCTTTTCATCCTTGGAATTTTCCTGCAGCTTGCCCTGGGCAGCAACGAGCTGGTCGTTATAGCTCTTCTGCAAATCGGCAACATAGGCTTGGGCAGCCTTGCCGGGCTCGCTGTCAGAGATGATGCGGCCCAGATCGACCACGGCTATTTCATTCTGGACGCTTTTCTGGTCCTGCTGGCAGGCTCCCTGCAAAAAGCAGAGGGCAAGCAGGGGAAGGAGAATCTTTGCTTTTAACATGATATTGACCTCTCAGGCCCCGGCAAAGAAAAGCCCGCCGGGGAAAAAATACAAGATAAAGAGGGGTTTCAATACGTTTTTTGTTTGCCCTCTTCAAGGCATTTCTTTTTTCGGGCGCAAAAAAACGGGACAGCGCCCATAAAAAGGCTGCTGACAACGCAGGGACATCTCCTTTCTGCAACCCTGAAAGCCCTCCGCTTTCTCTTCTTCTGCAAAAAGGATATAGCACAGCACAAGCCTGTCCCGATGTGAGGCAGAGGATCTTCCCTTCACTTTTTTATTTTTTGAGAAACACATGCCACGTCCTTCCCGTCCCCCTGTCATACAGCCGGCTCCGCAGCCGGATAAACTGCCCATAGGAAAAGAAAATCCCTGGCTTGCGCCCCTGGCCGGCTATACTGATCTGCCCTTTCGCAGGCTGTGCCGCGAATACGGTGCAAAATGCTGCGTCACGGAAATGGTCAGCGCCAAAGGTCTTGCCTATGCCAGCAAGGATACCTGGCGTATTCTGGAAACAGACCAGTATGACACGCCTTTGGTGGTGCAACTTTTCGGGGGAGAGGCAGACTGCCTGGGCAGGGCCGTGGCCATGCTGCGCGACAGGGGCTTTGTATGGTTTGATCTCAACATGGGCTGCTCCGTGCCCAAGGTAGCCCGCCAGGGAGCAGGCTCAGCCATGCTGAAGGATCCTGACAATGCCCTGGCCTGCGCCAGGGCCATGCTGCGGGAGGCAGGGGAAGGCCATGTCACCTTCAAGCTGCGGCTCGGCATAAATGAAAATCAGTGCAACTGGCTGGATACAGCCCTCAGGCTTGAAGAGGCAGGAGCCGGGCTCATTACGCTGCATCCACGCACGGCAAAGCAGGGCTTTGGAGGAGAAGCGCGCTGGGAGGAACTGCTAAAGGCAAAGGAAAGGCTTTCTGTCCCGGTCATTGCCTCAGGCGATCTCTTTACGGCAGAAGACGCCATGCGCTGCCTTGAAAAAACGCAGGCAGACACTGTCATGTACGCAAGGGGCGCCCTCACCAATCCGGCCATTTTTGCCGACCATATGGCCCTGGCAGAGAACAGGCCAAAGCCTCAGCGCACGCGGCAGGATCTGCAAGACATGATACGGCGCCACATGGAGCTTATCTCCGTATACGGCGATGAGGAAAATGCGCTTTTCCGCCTGCGCAGCATAGTGCCCCGCTACGTGCGCTCTTTTCCTGGCATACGCCGCCTGCGCCAGAGCCTCTGCCAGTGCAAAAGCTTCTCGGAGCTCGATGACATTCTTGCAGCCTTCATGGAAGCCCAGGACGATCCGGACACAATCCCTGGTCCTGAAGCCACCGTATAACGCTTTACCTAAAGGAAGGACAAACAATGCTGGTACAACGCGCCAAAACAGCCGGCTTCTGCATGGGCGTCAGTCTCGCCCTGCACAAGCTTGACAACGCCATCCGCAGAAATTCAGGCTCTGACAAGCGCCTGTGCACTCTGGGCCCCATTATCCATAACCCGCAGGTCTTAAGCGACTATGAAAAAAGGGGAGTCACCTGCCTGGGCAACACAGACACAGTCACTTCAAACGACGTGGTCATAATCCGCGCCCACGGCATCACCAAGGAAGTGGAGCAGAAGCTGCGCCAGAGCGGCGCCTCCATTGTTGATGCCACCTGTCCCAGGGTCAAAAAAGCCCAGACAGCCATTGAGGCAGCCACTACCAACGGATCGTCCCTTCTTTTGTTCGGCGAGGCAGACCATCCCGAGGTCAAGGGGCTTATGTCCTATGCCAGGTGCGGAAAATTTGTCTTCCCAGACCTTGATACCCTGCAGCAAATGACGCTTGATCCTGAGCAGTCCTGGGTTGTGGCCTCGCAGACCACACAGAACGCCACTGCCTTCAGCGCAATCTGCAGCTATCTCAAAAGCATCCTGCCAAGCCTTGCCATACTGGACACCATCTGTGACGCCACCGGGGAACGCCAGGAAGAGGCAGGCATGATAGCAGGCGGAGTCGATGCCATGGTCGTTGTGGGCGGGCATCAGAGCGGCAATACCAAGCGCCTGGCCATGCTGGCGGCAGAAAAGGGCATCAGCGCCTACCATGTGGAGAGCACAGCCGAACTGAAAAAAGAAAATTTCAAGGGCATGCAAAAAATAGGGCTTACTGCCGGAGCTTCCACGCCCAAGGCCCTGATTGACGAAGCAGAGCAGTGGCTTCTTGCCCTGTAGGCACAATTCCTCAGGCAAGGCCTGAAATATCCTGACAATAGCAAGATCAGCATTTTGCTTCGTTGCCAAGATTTCTGTCAGGGGCTACACTTTAAGCCATCTTTCTCTTCTTAAGCCGTATACGCAGGATTCTGCCAGGCTGTACAAGGGAGTCCCTGTCTTTATAGGAGTTTTGTTCATGCCCAAGAAAATTATTGTCATTGGCGGTGTTGCGCTTGGCCCCAAGGCTGCCTGCCGCTGCAAGCGTCTGGACCCGTCTGCGGAAGTTACCCTTTTTGACGAAAACGCGCTTATCTCCTACGGCGGATGCGGCATTCCCTACTTTGTCGGCGGCGACATTCAGAATGTGACCGATCTGTGCTCAACGCCCTATCACACTGTGCGCAATCCCGACTTTTTTGCCTCCATGAAGGGCATCAAGGTCCTGAACAATACCAGGGTTACCTCTATCAACCGCCAGGAAAAGACCGTCATTGCCCGCAGCATGCTGACAGGGCAGGAAAGCGTCTACCACTATGACAAGCTGGTGCTGGCAACGGGCGCAAGCCCCCGCAAGGCCAATATCCCCGGTGCCGATCTTGCCAATGTCTTTACCCTCACCAAGCTGGAAGCGGCCGACGCCATCCGCAGCCAGATGGCAGGCAGCAAGGTAAGCAGCGCTGTCGTGGTAGGCGGCGGCTTTATAGGCCTGGAAGCAGCCGTGGCCATGGCCGACATGTGGGGCGTCAAGGTCAGCGTCGTGGAAATGATGGACCAGGTTCTGCCCGGCGTTTTGTCCAAGTCCCTGAGCACCATGGCAAAGCATGACCTTGAAGCCCATGATGTAGATGTCTACACCGGAGAAAAAGTCCTGAGCCTTGAAGGAAAGGACGGGAAAGTCTGCAAGGTTGTCACGGACAAGAGGGAAATCGAAGCCCAGCTGGTCATCTATTCCATAGGCTTTATCCCCAACGGGCAGCTGGCCAAAGACGCAGGCCTTGAGACAACGCCTTTCGGGGCTGTCGTTGTCAATGAGCACATGCAGACCTCTGATCCTGACATTTATGCAGGCGGCGACTGCTGCTCCATCAAGAATCTTATTACAGGGAAGCAGGGCTACCTGCCCCTGGGCAGCATGGCAAACCGCCAGGGCCGCGTCATAGGATCCGAGCTTGCCGGAGTCAGCGCCACCTTCCCCGGCTACGTGGGCACATGGGCAGTCAAGCTCTTTGACATGTCCTTCTGCGGCACAGGCCTTACTGCTGACGGCGCAAAGAAAGCAGGCTTTGATGCAACCGGCGTCATAGTGGAACAGCTGGACAAGGCTCATTTTTATCCTGAAAAGAGCATGATGACCCTGGAGCTTGTGGTGGAAAAGGGCACCCGCAGGGTGCTTGGCATGCAGGGAGCCTGCACCGATCCCGATTCGCTCAAGGCCCGTGTAGACGCCGTGGCTGCCACCTTGCAGTTTGGCAAGCCCACGGTTGACGACATCTGCGTCCTGGAAGTCGCCTATGCGCCGCCTTTTGCTGCTGCCATGGATGTCGTCAATGTTGTTGCCAACGTGGCTGACAATGTCCTCTGCGGCCGCATTCAGATGATTACAGCCTGCGAGTTCATGGACATGTGGGAAAATCGCGAGAAGAACAACGTCTTCTTTATCGACACCAGGCCCCAGAAAGCAGGCGATGCCGTGCAGGCAAAACATCCTGACTGGCATGCCATCTCCCTGGAAGCCATACAGACGCACTGGGACCAGGTTCCCAAGGACAGGCCTGTTGCCCTCATCTGCAATACCGGCCTGCGCGCCTATGATGCCGCCCTGGTCCTCAAAAACCACGGCATTGAAAACGTTTGCGAGTCCATGGGCGGCATGCAGTCCGTGCTGAAAATGGGCTTAACCGTCTAGGCTGCAGCCTCCGTACTTTCCGTATATTTCTGCCGCATCCCCTGCACACGGGGACTGCGGCCTCATACAGCCAGGACGCTTCTTCCTTTGCGGGAAGAAGCGTCCTTTTTGCTTTTCCGGAAAAGAGGAAGTCATGCGGACCTGCCGGCAGCGTGCAAATACCGCAGAAGAGCATTTTTTTTGCTGCGGCAGCACGCTAAGTACGTGACAAATATAAACAACACGTCTAAAATATAAAAAAAGGGGTGTCATTCTTTATTTTTTGCAAAAAAGACTGTTCAATCAATCAATTTTATGGTACGCCTTTCCCGAACCGAAAAAGAATCTTGTTTCCTAGCCGGACAACACGGTATCGAACACTTATGACAGCGTGCCGTATATCCTTAAATATGGCGGCTGTCCCGTATAACTCGTAAGGAGAAAAACATGGCTAAAATGAAGACCATGGACGGCAATAACGCAACCGCATGGATTGCGTATGCCATGTCCGAAACCGCAGCCATCTATCCCATTACCCCTTCTTCGGTTATGGGCGAAGTTGTCGATGAGATGGCAGCCAAAGGCACCAAGAACATCTTTGGCCAGAAGGTCGAAGTCCGCGAAATGCAGTCCGAAGCCGGCGCCGCCGGTGCCGTGCACGGCATGTTGGCAGCAGGCTCGCTGACTTCCACCTACACTGCCTCCCAGGGCCTGCTCCTGATGATCCCCAACATGTACAAGATCGCCGGCGAGCTTCTGCCCGGCGTCTTCCATGTTTCCGCCCGTGCCCTGGCCAGCCATGCCCTGTCCATCTTCGGTGACCACCAGGACGTTATGGCCTGCAGGCAGACCGGCTTCTCCATGCTCTGCTCCTGTTCTGTCCAGGAATGTATGGATCTGGCCCTGGTTGCCCACCTTTCCGCCCTTGAGTCCAGCGTTCCCGTCCTCCACTTCTTCGACGGCTTCAGGACTTCCCACGAAATCCAGAAAATCGAAGTCATCGACTACGAGGACATCAAGAAAATCGCCCCCTACGAAGCCATTGCCAATTTCCGCGAACGTGCAATGAGCCCCAGCCATCCCGACATCCGCGGCACCGCCCAGAACCCCGACATTTACTTCCAGAACGTCGAGGCCGGCAATGCCTTCCATGATGACGTTCCTGCCATCGTGGAAGCAAACATGAAAAAGGTGGCTGAAATCACAGGCCGCAGGCATCATCTTTTCGAGTACTCCGGTGCTCCCGATGCCGACCGCGTCATCATCAGCATGGGCTCTTCCTGCGAAGTCATCGAAGAAACCATGCAGCACCTCATTGCCAAGGGCGAAAAAATCGGCCTGGTGCGCGTCCACCTGTACCGTCCCTTCTCCGCCGAGCACTTCCTCAAGGCCCTGCCCGCCACCTGTCGCAAAATCACTGTGCTTGACCGCACCAAGGAACCCGGCTCCCTTGGCGAGCCCCTGTACCTTGACGTCTGCACCGTGCTCAAGGAAAAGGGCGTCTGCCCCTCTCCCGAGGTTGTCTGCGGCCGCTACGGCCTGGGCTCCAAGGACTTCACGCCCGGCATGGTCAAGGCCATCTACGACAACATGCTGGCCCTGTGCCCCAAGAACCACTTCACCGTGGGCATCAACGACGACGTCACCCACCTCTCCCTTGACGTGGAGCAGGAACTTGACACCGTGCCCGAAGGCACCATCCAGTGCAAGTTCTTCGGCCTCGGCGCTGACGGCACAGTCGGTGCCAACAAGCAGGCCATCAAAATCATCGGTGACAACACCGACCTCTACGCCCAGGCATACTTTGCCTATGACTCCAAGAAGTCTGGCGGCTTCACCGTTTCCCACCTGCGTTTCGGCAAAAAGCCCATCCAGTCCTGCTACCTTATTTCCCATGCCGACTACATCGCCTGCCACAAGGCTGCCTATGTAACCCAGTATGACCTGCTGGACGGCATCAAGGACGGCGGCACCTTCGTCCTCAACACAGACTGGACCCTTGAGGAAATGGAAAAGCAGCTGCCTGCTTCCATGAAGAACATCATTGCCCGCAAGCACCTCAAGTTCTACACCATTGACGCTGTGAAAGTGGCACAGAACGTGGGCCTTGGCGGCCGCATCAACATGATCATGCAGACGGCCTTCTTCAAGCTGGCCCAGGTCATTCCTTTTGAACAGGCTGTGGATCTCCTGAAGCAGTCCATCAAGAAGACCTACGGCAGCAAGGGCGACAAGATCGTCAACATGAACATCGCCGCCGTGGACCAGAGCATGGATGCCCTGCAGCTGGTGAACTACCCCGAATCCTGGGCCGACACCAAGGAAGGCGCTGTTGTCTCCCATGACAACGACGATGAATACGTGGCCTCCATTGTCCGTCCCATCCTGGCCCAGCGCGGCGACAAGCTACCTGTGTCTGCCATGGCTCCCGACGGCATCATGGCAAGCGGCACAGCCGCCTGCGAAAAGCGCGGCGTAGCCATCATGGTTCCGGAATGGCAGCCTGACGACTGCATCCAGTGCTGCCAGTGCTCCTTTGTGTGCCCCCATGCCACCATCCGTCCCGTGCTTGCCAGCGAGGAAGAACTGGCCGGCGCTCCTGCAACCTTTGCCACAGTTGAAGCCAAGGGCAAGGAACTCA
>JAUMVQ010000029.1:10153-15931 GCA_030530085.1 Desulfovibrionaceae bacterium
CTGGCCGGCGCTCCTGCAACCTTTGCCACAGTTGAAGCCAAGGGCAAGGAACTCAAGGGACTCAAGTTCCGCATGCAGGTCTATGCTGAAGACTGCCTGGGTTGCGGCTCCTGCGCCGATGTCTGCCCTGCCAAGAACAAGGCTCTCATCATGAAGCCCCTGGCAACGCAGATGGAAGACCAGAAGGCCAACCTGGCCTTTGCCGAAGCCAACATCAGCTCCAAGAGCAGGCTCATGGACCGCTTCTCCCTGAAGGGTTCACAGCTGCAGCAGCCTCTGCATGAATTCTCCGGCGCCTGCGCCGGCTGCGGTGAAACTCCTTACGTCAAGGTCCTCACCCAGCTCTTTGGCGAACGCATGTACATCGCCAACGCCACCGGCTGCTCCTCCATCTGGGGTGCTTCTTCCCCGACGACCCCCTACACGGTCAACAAGGAAAGCCACTGCGGTCCTGCCTGGGGCAACAGCCTCTTTGAAGACGCCGCCGAATACGGCCTGGGCATTGCCTCTGCCGTCAAGCAGCGCCGTGCCAAGCTGGCTGACCTGGTGAAGGAAGGCCTGGAAACCGAGGGTATTTCCGCCGAACTGGCTTCTGCCATGCAGAGCTGGCTGGACAACAAGGACGACGCTGTCCTTTCCGAACAGTACGGCGACGAAATCATGGCCAACCTGGGCTCCCTTGACGCAGTCAACTGCCCCCTGGCCGATGAGATTGCCGACATGCAGGAGCACTTCGTGAAGAAGAGCTGCTGGGTCTTCGGCGGCGACGGCTGGGGCTACGACATCGGCTACGGCGGCCTGGACCACGTCCTTGCCTCCGGCGAGGACATCAACATCCTCGTGCTTGACACCGAAGTCTACTCCAACACCGGCGGCCAGGCCTCCAAGGCTACGCCTCTCGGCGCCATTGCCCAGTTTGCCGCCTCCGGCAAGCGTACCGGCAAAAAGGACCTCGGCCGTATGGCCATGACCTACGGCTATGTCTACGTGGCCTCCATCTCCATGGGCGCCAACAAGCAGCAGGTTATCAAGGCCTTCAAGGAAGCCGAAGCCTACAAGGGACCCTCCCTTATCATCGCCTACGCTCCCTGCATCAACCAGGGCCTGCGCAAGGGTATGGGCAAGTCCATGGAAGAAGCCAAGATGGCTGTCGATACAGGCTACTGGAAGCTGTACCGCTACAACCCCGATCTGGTGAAGGAACGCAAGAATCCCTTCCAGCTCGACTGCAAGGCTCCCACGGCTGACATCCAGGAATTCCTGCTCGGCGAAAACCGCTATGCGTCACTCGCCAAGAAGGATCCTGCAACGTCCGAAGCCCTGCGTACCAACCTGGCCCAGGCATACGCAGAACGTACCGCGCTGTACCAGCAGATGGCTGATATGCCATATGCCGGCGCCGACGAAACGAAGTAACTGACTAAAAACCGGCCGCAGGGAGTTGAGCCTGGCTCACCCCTGCGGCCTTTCTCTTTTCATTCACATTTTCCCCGTTGTCAGGTATAGACAGATAAATGCCTTGTCTGTCATGCATTCAGTATGGCATGCCTTACCTGAACAATGGCAGGAACCCGTGCACAAAATATGGGCATAGGGACGGCTTTTTTGCGCCTCCTGTTCTCTTTTTTGTGAATCATTTTTGCATGGACAGTCAAAGTCCCGAGGGCAAATAACTCATGAACAAGTCTCTTTACATCACAGCGGCAGGTCCTGCTGCCGGCAAATGTGCCATAGCTCTCAGCGTCATGCAGCTCATGGGGGGACTGAAGGGCAAGGTTGCTTTTTTCCGCCCTATCATCAGCACGCCTGAGTATGATGACAAGGATCCCGATATCAAGCTTATGCTTGAGGTCTTCAAGCTGGAACAGAATTATGCCGACACCTTTGCCTATACGGAAAAGGAAGCCTACGAAATCATCGCCAGCCAGTCTGTGACAGCGCTGCACGAGGGCATCCTGGCAAAGGTGCAGAAACTGCAGAATGAATACGACTTTGTCGTCATTCTGGGCGCAGACATCAACGGCAAGGATCCTCTCTTCAAAGTGACCCTGAACGCAGAGATTGCTGGCAACCTCAATGCTCCGGTACTTCTTGTGGTCAGCGGCAAGGATGCCACGCTCCCCGAACTGCGCCAGAGCATGCAGAGCTGCATGATGGGCATGTCCAAAAGCTGCGACATAATCTGCACCATCATCAACCGTTCCTCCCTCTCAAAGGAAGAGCTTGACTCCCTGCGTGCCGGCTTTGCCACAGACAAGGGCCCTGCACTTATCTACAGCCTGCCTGAAGACACCACACTGGGAAGCCCCACGCTGAACGATGTGGCAAGGGCCTGCGATGCTACCATCCTGACAGGCGAAAAAGCCCTGGACAGCCTGGTTGCCAACTGCACCATTGCTGCCATGCATGCTGACCATTTCCTCAACTATCTGGAAAAGGATCTGCTCATCATTACTCCCGGAGACCGTACAGACATCCTGCTGGCAGCAGCGACTGCCAGGCAGTCTCCCACTGCTCCGAACGTTGCCGGCGTCCTGCTCAGCGGCGGCATGACTCCTTCCGAGTCCGTCATGTCCATGATTCGCAGCCTGGACAAGGAAACAGCACCCATTCTGCCCATCATGGTGACAAAGCATCACACCTATCGTGCTTCCCAGCTGGTGCAGAACAATATCCACGGCATCATAGAGCCCACGGACACACGCAAAATCAACAGCGCCATCGGCCTGTTCGACAGCCATGTGGACTGCACAAAACTGGCCGGCCTCTTTGCCGAAAAGAGCAACCGCATGACGCCTGTCATGTTCGAGTACAAGCTCCTGACCCAGGCCCGCAAAAACAAGCAGCGCATTGTCCTGTGCGAGGGCGAGGAGCCGCGCATCCTGCAGGCAACAGATATCCTGCTCAGGCGCAATGCTGCTGACATCATCCTGCTTGGCGATGAGGAAAAAATCCGCTCCAGGGCCAGCAACGTGGGTGCCGACATCGAGAAGGCCACCATTATCAACCCTGTGACCTTCCCCGGCTTTGATGACTACGTGGCCTCCTATTACGAATACCGCAAGAAGAAGGGCATCACCATGGAATACGCCCGCAACACCATGGAAGATGCTACCTACTTCGGCACCATGATGGTCAAAAAGGGCCTTGCCGACGGTATGGTCAGCGGTGCTGTCAACACCACGGCACACACCATCACGCCTGCCTTCCAGTTCATCAAGACCAAGCCCGGATTCTCCGTTGTCTCCTCTGTCTTCCTGATGTGCCTGAGGGACCGTGTCCTGGTGTTCGGCGACTGCGCCGTCAACCCCAATCCCACAGCCGACCAGCTGGCCGAAATTGCCATTGCCTCAGCCCATACAGCCAAGGTTTTCGGCATAGAGCCTCGTGTGGCCATGCTTTCCTACTCCACTGGCTCTTCCGGCAAGGGCGCCGATGTGGACGTGGTCAAGGAAGCCACCAGAATTGCCAAGGAAAAGGCACCGGATCTTCTTATCGAAGGACCTTTGCAGTATGATGCTGCCATTGAGCCCTCGGTTGCCAGGACAAAGGCTCCTGACAGTGCCGTCGCAGGCAAGGCCACTGTCTTCATCTTCCCTGACCTCAATACAGGCAACAACACCTACAAGGCTGTGCAGAGAGCTGCCGGCGCCATTGCCATCGGTCCTGTTCTGCAGGGCCTCAACAAGCCGGTCAACGACCTCTCCCGCGGCTGCCTTGTTGCCGACATTGTCAATACTGTTATCATCACGGCCATCCAGGCCGCTGCTGAAAAGCAGGCATAATTACTCCCCCTTTTTGTGTGCAGGAAGGGCTTAACGCCCTTCCTGCTGTGAGGAATGCGCGTTTATGAAAATTCTGGTTGTTAACTCCGGTTCTTCTTCCTGCAAGTATCAGCTTATCGAAATGGACACAGAAACTGTGGTCTGTTCCGGCATTGCTGAACGCATTGGCCTGGAAATGGGCTCTCTTTCCCACAAGATCTATCCCGGTACAGACAGGGAAGAAAAAATAGTCCGTGAGCAGCATTTCCCCACACACAAGGAAGCCATGGAACTCGTCATTGCCCTTCTGACTGACGCTGACAAGGGCGTTATCAAGGACAAGAACGAAATTGCCGCTATCGGCCACCGCGTTCTGCAGGGCGGCGAGGAAATGACCGAGCCCGTCATCGTGACAGAGCATGTCAAGCAGTGCATCCGCGACTGCATCCCCTTAGGCCCCCTGCACAACCCCGCCAATCTCATGGGCATCGAGGTTTGTGAAGCCCTGTTCCCGGGACTGCCCAATGTCGCCGTCTTTGATACGGAATTCGGCATGAGCATGCCCGACGAATCCTACATGTACGCTCTGCCCTACTCATACTACGAAGAGATGCGTATCCGCCGCTACGGCTTCCACGGCACCTCCCACAAGTACATTGCCAAAAAGACTGCCGAGTACCTTGGCAAGCCCCTCAACACACTGCGTTCCATCACCATGCACCTTGGCAACGGTTCTTCCATGACCTGTGTGAAGAACGGCCGCTGCCTTGACACCAGCATGGGCCTGACCCCGCTGGAAGGACTGGTCATGGGTACCCGCTGCGGCACCATTGATGCAGCCATCGTGCCCTTTGTCATGCAGAAGAAAGGCCTCACTCCTGCCGAAATCGACGATGTCATGAACAAGAAGTCCGGCCTCATGGGCCTGTGCGGCATGTCCGACATGCGCGACCTTGAGGCTGCCCGTGACAACGGCGACAAAAAGGCCGATCTCGCCTTCCGCATGCTGGTGCACTCCATCCGCAAGCAGCTGGGAGCCTACTTCTTCCTGCTTGACGGCCAGGTGGACGCCCTGGTGTTCACCGCCGGCATCGGCGAGCACGACGTTGACGTGCGTGAAGCCGTTGTCTCCAACCTTGAAGCCCTTGGCATCAAGCTGGACAAGGAAAAGAACAAGGCCCACCTGTCCGGAGCTCACACCATCTCCACTCCCGACAGCAAGATCCAGGTCCTGGTCATTCCCACCAACGAGGAACTGCAGATTGCCCAGACAGCCAAGGAACTTATCAGCAAGTAACACGCTGACGTTTCTGTAAACGACATATAGCAGGGCCGGAGAAATTTTCTCCGGCCTTATTTTTTGCCATCTTTCTTTGGCCGGCTTCAGCCCCGGCCAGGACAAACACAGAATCTGCTGATTACAGGAGAGGCGTCATGTAGTAGGGTATATAGGTGATGCCGTCGTCCTTTTTCAGATCCTTTGCATGTATGACATAAGGGTCATGCAGATACTGGCCATATCTGGCCATGCACTTTCTGAGAGAGGAAAGCGTGTAGTGCTTTCCAGAATGTACCTCTATTGGCGATATGCTGTGCCCTGATGCAGCCTCTTTTTTCCGGATCAGAAAATCGATCTCCATGCGGGAGGCGGCATCCTCCCGTGAGGCGCAGGAGTAAAAATAGAGCTTGTGTCCTGAGGCTGTGAGCATCTGGGCCACAATGTTTTCTGACAGCATGCCGCTCTCAAACTCCAGCCTGCCCAGGAGCAGCCTGCGGTAAATCCCCTCAGAAACAAGGCTGTTTTCATCAAAGGCGTGGCTTACAAGAAGGCCGGTATCAGCCATATAGCACTTGAGCATATGCCTCTCTGTATTCAGCTTAAGCCCTGCATCAGGTTCTGAGCAGCAAAAGCAGGGACTGATAATCCCGGCGTCATCAAGCCAGAAAAAGGCCTTTTCATTCTAAATTGGGCCAACAAAATACGTATAAGTGTTCTGTTGGCCTTTTTTTTACC
>JAUMVQ010000030.1:0-8468 GCA_030530085.1 Desulfovibrionaceae bacterium
TTTTTGAAAAAAAATCGTGAAAAATCTCAAATCAGGGGGTTATCCGTCAGCCCTGGTAGCAAATGTTGCAAATAAAACGTTTTTGTCCGTTTTCAGGGAGCACCCGATACTGCATCCGGTTCATGACAGCCATCTGTTACAGGCTGTATTCCATGCGGGAGTGGTTCTGTTGTGCCAGAACGTACCTGCAATCGTCACTTAAATCGTCAGGTGGTTCGTAAAAAAGCAAAGCAGCCTATTTCTTCCGGGCAAGGGTACCAGTTCTGGCCTGTGCAGAGGCGGGTGCCTTTTTTGCTGCCGGAGCGGCCGTGCCGGCAGCAGTCTGCCTTGCACGCAGGGAGAGGCAGGGAGAGATCGTGCCCTCGGTTATCATCTTTTTGCGCAGGGAACGCAGCTTCCTTGCAATGGCCGTGATATCCTGGGCCGCCATGCTCTCAGGATGAAGCTTTAGCAGCGGGGTGCGTCTGGCAACTGCGTCCTTCAAAAGCTCGTCATGACGGACTGCCCCCAGCATTTTGGGCGAAAGCTGCAGGAATTTCTTGCAGGCATTGACAAGCCTTGTGCGCGTCAGGGCGGTTTCGTTTTCTGAGAAAATGTTGTTTACGGCAACAAGGAAGTTTGAGAGCTTGTGGCTTGTGTGCAGTACCTTGATTAAGGCATAGGCGTCTGTCAGGGCTGTGGGTTCGGGCGTGGTGACGACAAGCTGTATGGTGGCAGCCCTGGCCAGAAGGCGCACAGTGTCTGAGAGGCCTGCTCCTAAGTCCAGCAGCAGGAAGTCGTGTTTTTCAGCCAGGGGGCGTACCAGGCGCAGGAACTGCTGGCAGGATGCCTGGTCAAGGCTGGCCTGCGTGCCAGTGCCCGATGCTGCCGGCAGGATGCTGACACCGGATGCGTCCGTATGCAGGGCCTGATCCAGGGTGGCTTTACCCTGCAATACGTCCCAGACAGTCTTGCCCGGCGTAAAGCCCATGAGCACGTCAATATTGGCCAGCCCCAGATCGCCGTCAACGACCAGGACAGACGAACCCGCCTGCCTTAAGGCCAGGGCAAGGTTGAGCGTAATGTTGGTCTTGCCGACGCCGCCTTTGCCGCTGAGTATGGCTATGCTGAGAGTCTGTGCGCTCATGGCTGAACTCCTGGATGTAAAAGATACGTATGCTGCCGGAAAAAAGCTCACGAAGAGAGAGGGGAAAGCAGAAAGCTGCGTTCCTCGGCACTTACCCTTGACTGATCGCAGAGCTTGTCACCGCCAAGGACAATATGTCTTGTCCTGCCTGTGCTGCCGCCTTTTGTCAGTTCTGCCCTGATCTGTGCTTCGATTTCAGAGGGGCAGAAATCGTCAAAGGCACTGTCTTTGATGGTTACCAGCAGACCCTGCACTTTTAGGGGCGCAAGGCAGGCAAGTGCTTTTTTTAAGAAAGACCGTGCCAGGGGCAGGGAGGCACAAGGAAGAAAGAGACCCAGGGTCTCCCTGTCTAAGGCAATAACGCTGTCGCATTCCTGCACAAGGCTTCTGATGCCTGCACAGGCGTCAGCCTGTGCCTGCCCATGAGAAAAGGCAGCCCGCAGGACCACAAGCTGCACGGAAGACACACCAGAAGAAAGGCCTGATGACAGATCAGACGTCAGATCGGATGACTGCCCGCGTTTGATACGCCTGTCTTCTGCCAAAAGCAGGCAGAGCAGATCCTCTGCCTGCCCTGCCTCTCCTGTTTTGCCTTGTCTCATGCATTGTTCCATGCACTGCCCCATGCATTGCCCCGTGCCTTGCGTTCTGTCCTGAGTCCGGCAGCTACTTTGCATGCATCTGCTCATGCCTGTAGAGCAGATAGGCATGCGTAAAGCCGTCGATATGACCGTCCATGACGGCGTCTACGTCCGTGCTTTCATAGCCGGTACGGTGGTCCTTGACCAGGCGGAACGGCTGCATGGTATAGGTGCGGATCTGACTGCCGAAGGCAATGGCATCCTTGCTGGCATAGGACGCCTGGCTTTCGGCATCCCTTTTTTCCAGTTCCAGGTTGTACAGCCTGCCCATGAGGATGCGCATACAGCTGTCCTTGTTGTGATGCTGGCTGCGTTCATTCTGGCACTGGGCCGTGATGCCGGTTGGTATATGGGTAATGCGCACGGCAGACGTGGTCGTGTTGACGCCCTGTCCTCCTGGACCTGAAGACCTGAAGGTGTCTATGCGCAGATCGGATTCCTTGATGTCGAGCTTGATATCGTTGCCCACGTCGGGAATGACGTCGATGGAGGCAAAGGACGTATGGCGGCGCCCTGAGGAATCAAAGGGAGAGAGGCGGATCAGCCTGTGTATACCCTTCTCGGATCGCAGCTGACCAAAAACATAGCTTCCCTCTATGCGCAGTGTGACACGCTTGATGCCGGCTTCTTCGCCTGGCATGTAGTCCAGTTCCTCGCATTTGAAGCCGTGGATGCCGGCCCAGCGCACATACATGCGCTGCAGCATGGACGCCCAGTCCATGGCATCCGTGCCGCCGGCACCGGAGTGTATTTCCAGGATGGCGCTCTGGGAGTCTTCTTCTGCTCCCAGCAAGATGACCATCTCTGCCTCGTCCAGTTTTGCAGCAAGGGTGCCCAGCTGTCCTTCCAGCTCTTCAAGCAGTTCTTCCTGCTCGGCACCTTCTGCCATGCCTGCCAGTTCCTGCAAAGCGTCCATGTCCTCCCAGCATTTTCTGAGTGCCGTGTAGAGGGCATCGTTTTGTTCCAGGCGGCTTTTTTCCTGCAGGACAGGCTTTAAGGCTTCATGATTGTCCCAGGCGCCCGGTTCTGCCAGCTGTTTTTCTATCTCTGCCAGTTTTTCCTTAGTGCCCGTGACGTCAAAGACGCCTCCAGAGATCGTGGAACCTGGCAGCCAGTTGCTGGCATTGTGGGAGAAGCAGGCTTAACTGTTGCATGCTGATTGTCCTTTTCTTCGTATGGACCAGACAAGTCCGATCAAAAGTATGCCGCACAGGGCGGGCAGTATGTAAAAAAGGCCGTGAAAACGGCTTGGTGTTTCGATAATGCGGGCAGAGGCCCACAGGGCGCAGGCCGTAAACTGCGGCCCCTCAAAGACAAGGCGGCCGCGGCTGTCAAAGACGGCGGAGATGCCGGTATTGGTGCAGCGCACAAGCCAGCGGTTCTGTTCCAGGCATCTGAGCCCGGCAAGATACAGATGCTGCCAGGGCGCAGCCGTTGCCCCGAACCAGCCGTCGTTGCTGACATCGAGGAGCACGTTGGCACCGTCCTTGCATCGTTCCTGGGCCAGCCAGGGGAAAATGGCTTCATAGCAGACCAGGGGACCCAGGGCAAGGCGGCCGTATTTAAGCGGATCTGTCCTGGTCCCTTCCGTATAGGCACCAACGCCCTGCAAAAGTCCGTCCAGAAAGCTCAGGCGGAAAAAGGAGGGGATGTATTCGCCAAAGGGAACAAGATGCTCCTTGTCATAGTAGCCGCCAGGGCGACCCTGTGCATTGATGAGCCAGATCCTGTTATATACCTTATAGGTCGATCCATCCCTTTCATAGCCGGGAGCGCCGGTAAGAAGGCCCATTGAGCTTTGTCTTGCCAGGGCAGACAGTGTGGCCGTATAGGGAGAGCTTGGCAGGTCAAAGGGCATGGCCGTTTCTGACCAGATAATGATGCCTTTTGAGAGGTAGTCTTTTAGGGCCTGCCCCTGCTGCAAAAAGAGAGCCTCCTGTCCGGCTGCTTTTTCCAGGGCCTCACTGGTCAGCCTGTCATAGGTTGCCACTGTGCTCCTTCTGTAGCTTTCCACCCATTTCTGGTTCTGGTCTATGTTGCCGTCTGCCATAAGCACCGGAAAGACATCATCGTCTGCGGGAGGAACGGGCAGGGCCGCTTCAGCCTCGGCCGGACCTGTATGTGCTTCCATGGGCGAGACTGTAAGTGTCATTAGTCCGTATGCGGAAAGGCACAGTGCCAGGACAAGGGAGCAGGCAAAGGGAAGGACCTTTCTGGCAGCAATGCCTCCGTACAGGGCAAAGGCCGCCATCAGCCAGATGGCAGAGGTAAGATACGCCCCCAAAGTGTCGGCAGCCTGCATGGTCCAGGGCCACAATATGAGGGCCCCTGACAGGGGAAGCCAGGGAAAGCCCACCACAAGGGCATAGGCGTATTCCAGAAAATACCAGCAAAGTCCTAAGGCAATAGCTGACCGCAACAGATCAGGCTGCCACACATGCCTTGCCATAACAGCAAAAAGCCCTGCCTGTGTTGCCAGAAGAAGGCAGACGATAAAGGTCAGCAGGATGGCAAGCAGCATGGGGAGCCCGCCCACAATGCTCATGGGATTGCGCAGCCAGAAAAGAGCTATGGCATGGCCTGCACCGGCTACAAAAAGCCCGTATAAAAAGGCCTGCCTGTCATTTGCGGCACGCACCCCAAGGCAGGCTGTGCCCACAGGGTACAGCAACACTAAAAGGGGGATGGAAAAGGGCAGGACAGGAAAGCCCGGGCAGAAGCCCAGCAGGACAAAGACTGCTGCAATGCCTGCCGGAAGGAAAAGTTTATCTCTTGTCATGAGCCGTGTGGTATCAGGCCTTGTCGCAGCGCTGCAGGCGCAGCTGCTTGATATGTTTTTTGTCAGCATCAAGGACAGTGAACAGCCAGCCCTGCTCGGTGAAGGTCTCGCCTGCGGCCGGGACATGCCCTGCTTCCATGGTGAGGTAGCCGCCTATGGTGTCCACTTCCTCTGAGTCTATTTTGACGCCGATGGCTTCCAGGTCTTCCAGCAGGACGCGGGAAGAAAACTCATAGGTACCGTTACCCATGTCGGTGATGTCGTCGATGGCGGGCTTGTCGTGCTCGTCCTCGATATCGCCCACTATTTCTTCGAGCAGGTCCTCAATACTGACAAGGCCGCTGGTGCCGCCGTATTCGTCCAGGACGATGGCGATATGCATCTTGCTGGTGCGGAATTCCTGCAAAAGGGCTGAAACGCGCTTGGTCTCGGGCACGAAAAAGGGCTCGCGCATGATGGATGAGACGGGATCGTTCAGCTTGTCTGTTTCTACAAGGCAGCTCAGAAGATCCTTGGCGTAGACGACGCCGATGATGTTGTCCCTGTTTTCCTTATACACAGGCAGCCTGGAATGGCCTGATGACAGCACCGTGGTTGCTACATCCTTCATGAGCATGTCTTCGGAGACGCAGTCTATGTCGGCACGGGGCGTCATGGTGTCCTGCACCCTCAGGTCATTGAAGCGCAGGATGCCAAGCAGCATGGAGCTTTCTTCTGCTTCCACTTCGCCGTCGGCACGGGCGTCCAGAATGGCTTTTTCAAGGCTTTCATCTGAATCATGGTTGAAAAACTGTCCCAGCCTGGTCCAGATGCTGGCAGTATGGCCTGAACTGTCACTGTCCAAGATAAACTCCTTAATGTGCAAAAAAAATTGCTGGTCAGAAAGCAGGCAGGAAAGTCCGGTGCCTGCAAGGTGTTTGCAATGTATCTATAGCGCATATGGCAGGAAATGTCGCCTGCCCTTAAGGGCGCATCCGGCATGGCATTTCCTGCTGTCCTATTTGCTTTTAGTCCTGCCTGTGCCCTGCGTTTTTGGCTTTTTTCAGGCGCAGAAGCCCAAGCTTGTGCAGATGGATTTCCAGACAGTCAACTGCTGCCGGCGTCACACCTGAGATGCGGCCTGCCTGGCCCAGGTTTTCCGGACGGATGCGGCAGAGCTTTTCTACCACCTCGTTGGAGAGGCCCGGTACTGCGCGGTAGTCGATATCCCCTGGCAGGGGCGTTTTTTCCAGATGCAGGGTGCGCTGCACCATGGCTTTCTGCCGTTCCATGTAACCGGAGTATTTTACGTCAGACTGTATGGTCTGTCTGGTAAAGCTGTCTGCATCCTGCAAAAGATCGTCAAGCTCCTTTGAGAGCGGCACAAGATCCTTCAGCTCCACCTCAGGCCTGCGCAGAAGTTCTGCCATGGTCTGTCCGGCAACCGGTGCTGCCGTCTGCTCAAGCCTTGCTCCCTGTGGCATGCGCAAGGTGGAAAGCTTTTCAGTGACGTTCTGGCACAGGGTCCGTCTTTTGAGGAAGGTTTCCCAGCGGGCGTCACTTACAAGTCCAAGCTCCCTGCCCAGGGGCGTCAGACGCATGTCAGCCGTATCTTCGCGCAAAAGCAGTCTGTGCTCGGCCCTTGAGGTAAACATACGGTAGGGCTCTAAAGTGCCTGCCGTCACCAGGTCATCGACAAGCACTGCCATATAGGCCTCGTCGCGCCGCGGCAGGAAAGGCTCTTTTTCGCGCAGGGCGCAGGAGATGTTGAGGGCTGCCCACATCCCCTGGGCTGCGGCTTCCTCATAGCCTGAGGTGCCGTTTATCTGGCCTGCAAACCACAGGCCTTCTGCTGCCTTGGTTTCCAGCGTCTTTTTCAGCTGTACCGGATTGGCATAGTCATATTCAATGGCATAGCCAGGCCGTGAAAGCACGGCATGTTCAAGGCCCTTGATGGAATGCAGCATGCGCGCCTGTATATCCAGGGGCAGGCTGGTGGACAGGCCGTTGCAGTAGTATTCCGCCTTGTCCAGTCCCTCCGGCTCAAGAAAGACATGGTGGCGCTCCCTCTCCGGGAAGCGGGCAATCTTGTCTTCCACAGACGGGCAGTAGCGCGCACCTGTTCCCTTGATGACGCCGGTAAAGAGCGGGGACCTGTCAAAGCCTTCCCTGATGATGGCTGCGGTTTCGTTATTGGTATAGCCCACATAGCAGGCCTGCTGCGGCAGGGAAGGCTTTGGCCCGCAGAAGCTGAACTGGGGCATAGGATCGTCCGAGTACTGTGCCTCAAGCTGTGAAAAGTCGATGCTGCGGCCAAGCAGGCGGGGTGTTGTGCCGGTTTTTAAGCGGCCAAGCTGTATGCCCAGGCCCATGATGCTGTCGGAGAGCTCGGTGGCAGGTTCATCGCCAAGTCTTCCGGCCGGCATATTGATAAGACCGATGTGGATGCGGCCGCGCAAAAAGGTGCCTGTGGTGAGCAGGACATGCCTGCCCTCAAAGCAAAGCCCCTGCCTGGTCCTGACACCTGTTACCCTGCTGTCGCTGCTGGTTATGGCCGTTACCTGATCCTGCCAGATGGTGAGGTGCTCTAAGGAAAAAAGGGTGGCACGGACAGCCTGCATGTAGGAGGCACGGTCCATCTGCCCGCGGGTGGCGCGGACTGCAGGTCCCTTGCTGGCATTGAGGACACGCATCTGGATGGCAGAGGCATCAGCCCACAGACCCATGCGTCCGCCAAGGGCGTCTATCTCGCGTACCATGTGGGTCTTGGCAAGGCCTCCTATGGCCGGATTGCAGGAAAGGTGTCCCAAGCGGTCTATGTTGCCTGTAATGAGCAGGGTCTTGTGTCCCAGCGTGGCAAGACAGGCGGCAGCCTCGCAGCCTGCATGGCCTCCGCCTACGACGATGCAGTCATATATCTCGTGTATTTCGTGGAGTTCGCTCACTTAACTGTCTCCAGTGCCAGGCGTGCGAAAATGCGGGCATCACTGATGGTGTTGGCTATGGAAGAATGCTCATTGGGCTCATGGCAGCATTCGGCAATGGTGCTCCATACGCAGGCCGGTATGCCTGCATGGCGCAAAAGAGCTGCCACTGTTCCGCCGCCTATGCCCCAGAGCTCAGGTTTTTTGCCTTCTCTTGCCAGAACATCTGCCAGAGCCCTGACAACAGGGGCGTCCGGATTTGTTCTTGAGGCTTTCTGTAAAAGTCCTTCTTCCACCACGGCCGTGCAGCCGTAGTCTGCGCAGGCTGCCTGGACCAGTTCCGTGACCTTTGCAAGCACTGTTTTGGGATCCAGCCCCGGCAGAAGGCGGCAGTCAATCCAGAAGACATCGCGCCCTGGCATGATGTTGACGCCGGCCACATTGAGCTCATGCCTTGTGGGCGTAAAGGTGGATGCGGGCGTCTCAAAAAGATCGTCTTTTTCAGGGAAGGCCGTCTCAAGCTGCTTTAAGGCAAGGATGGCGGCCGAGGCAGCCACAAGGGCATTGCTGCCCTTGTCAGGCGTTGAGGCATGGCACTGGATGCCGCTGACAGTGACTTTCAGCTGGTAAATGCTTTTTTCGGCTATCAAAATGGTTGTGCCTGCGGGAGAGCCGCCGTCAGGCACGATATAGAGATCATCATCGGGGAACAGATCGCGGCGGGTTTGCAGGACATAGTCCAGGCCCTTCATGTTGCCGCATTCCTCATCGCTCATAAAGACCAGCTTCACTGTCAGCTCAGGCTGGATCTGGCAGTGCGCAAGACCTTCTGCCAGCAAGAGCATGGAAACAAGCGCCTGCTGGTTGTCCTCTACCCCGCGGCCCAAAAGAGTGTCGCCCTTGCGCTCCACCTTCCAGGGATCCGTATCCCAGAGGGACAGATCCCCTTCCGGCACCACGTCCATGTGCGCAAAGAGCCAGAGCGCCCTGCTGCTCCTGCCCTTGATGGTGGCAATGAG
>JAUMVQ010000030.1:8568-15931 GCA_030530085.1 Desulfovibrionaceae bacterium
GCAGCTGATTCTGTGCTGTTTTTGAAGAAGAAGCCATGAAATGCCTTCCTTATTATAATGATAAACTCTGTGCCTGCCTTTGCGGCAGCCATATAGTGAGCCTGATCGTAAACCAGGCAGTTATCCTGATGTCTGTTTTGCAGGATAGCAAGCACCCCTGTTTTTTTCCATAAAAATTATCTTTTGATTGTAACCAGTTGATTTTATGTATGTTTTATCGTGGCATCCCGTGCATGGGACAGGATCTTCCGGCAATGCCAGCCTGTAATGTATGCCAGTTAAGCCCGCCGGAGGCAGGGGTACAGTTTTATCGCTACTTGCAAGAATGGAACTGAGTGCTTATCATAACAAGTTACCTATAATTGATAAATCCCTTGCTTCTTTTGAAGCATGGTCCTTATTCACTCTTTTGGAGGTGTCCCTTGTCCTTTATTACTGAAGCTTTTGCTATGGCCGGTCCCCAGGGAGCCGCAGGCGCTCCTGCTCCGAGCGGTACGGAAATGCTGATGCAGTTCCTGCCCCTCATCCTGATGTTTATTATTTTCTACTTCCTGCTCATCCGTCCCCAGCAGAAGAGGGCCAAGGCTCACAAGGCCATGCTGAGCGCCCTGAAGAAGGGAGATTACGTCATGACTTCCGCCGGTCTTCTGGGCCGTATCCTGGAACTGGATGACGAAAAGGTTACCATAGAGTGCGGAGATGCCAAGCTGTTGCTCAGCCGTGCTGCCATTGGCGGCGTGGTAGACAAGGACGGCAAGGCTGTCGAAGCTGAAAAGAAGTAGTTTCTTTTTCTGAACAGTGCAGCGCTTTCTGTTTTTATAAGGACAGAAAGCGCTTTTTGAATAAGGTCCCGGGACTGCACAGGTTCCGGCGGCCTCTGTTGTATTTTTTGGAGTGAACATGTTTCAAAAGTGGCGTGTCCTCGTCATCCTGCTGGTCCTCCTGCTGGCGCTTGCCTATGCGCTTCCCAATGTCCCTGTTCTTGGCCCTGCCATGTCATCCGTGCTTCCGGACAGCAAAATCAGCCTGGGCCTTGACCTCAAGGGCGGTATCCACCTTACTCTTGGCGTGGAAGTGGACAAGGCTGTCAGCAACTCCCTGGCCATTACCGGGCAGGATTTGCGGCGCGAGGCCAAGGACAAAAAGATTACCGTACTTCGTCCGCGCGTTGTTGGCGGGACGGCCCTGGAATTCCTGGTGCCCCGTGCCTCTGACGAGGCGGCTCTGAAGGAACTGGTATCCAAGCGTTTTCCGCAGCTCGTACTGGATGAGCCCCAGCGCGGCGAGGCAGGACAGCTGCGTTTTGTCGGGCATTTTTCGGATCAGGAGATCAAGCGCATTGAGGACATGGCCATGGACCAGGCCCTGCGCACCATCCGCAACCGTATTGACCAGTTCGGCGTAGCCGAGCCCGATATACGCAAGCAGGCCGGCAACCGCATCCAGGTCCAGCTGCCAGGCCTCTCCGATCCCCGCCGTGCCGTGCAGCTTCTGGGACAGACCGCCCACCTGGAATTTCACCTGGTCCGTGAGGACGTAGATGCCTCCAAGCCCGTCCTGCCTGCAGGCGTCATTGCCCTGCCCATGCTTGAAAAGGGCAGCGCTGATGACAAGCCCGGACGCCTGATTGCAGTAGAGCGCGATGCCATGCTCACAGGCGAGGACGTGGCCGATGCCAGGCCTACCTTTGACCAGTTTAACCAGTCCACGGTTTCTTTGACCTTCAACAGCCACGGCGCCGAAATCTTTGAGCGCGTCACGTCCGAAAACGTGGGACGTGCCATGGCCATTGTCCTGGACGGCAAGGTCTATTCAGCCCCCAATATCCGTGAGCGCATAGGCGGCGGCAGGGCCTCCATTTCCGGAAGCTTTACCACTGCCGAGGCCCAGGACCTCGCCATTGTGCTGCGTGCCGGCTCCCTGCCTGCCCCTGTCACCGTCCTGGAAGAACGCACGGTCGGCCCCTCCTTGGGACAGGAATCCATTAACAGCGGCCTGACTGCAGGCCTGCTTGGCGCTGCCCTGGTCATGGTCTTCATGACAGTCTACTATGGAAAGAGCGGCTTTATTGCAGACAGCATGCTCTGCTTCACGCTTCTCATCCTCATGGCAGGCATGTCTGCCTTCGGGGCAACGCTTACCCTGCCTGGCATAGCCGGCATAGTGCTGACCATCGGTATGGCAGTTGACGCCAACGTGCTTATCTATGAGCGCATACGCGAGGAAATCCGTCTGGGCTTCACACCGCTGGCCGCAGTCAAAAGCGGCTTTGATGCAGCCTCAGTAGCCATTATCGACTCAAACCTGACGACCATTATCACGGCTGTTATTTTGTACCAGTTTGGTACAGGCCCTGTGCGCGGCTTCGCCGTCACCCTGACCCTGGGTATCATAGCCTCCATGTTTACGGCCGTCTTTGTGTCCCGTGTCATTTTTGAGCGCCTGGCCCGTACCTGCGGGCCCAAGGGCCTGAGCATCTAGCGGCGGAGGCACCAATGTCGTTTCATTTTATCAAACCAGGTATCAATCTTAACTTCATCGGCAACCGCAAGATTGGCTATACTGTCTTTGGCATCCTTCTGGCGCTGTCCCTGATTTCATGCATCTGGGGTCACGGGCTGAAGCTGGGCATCGACTTTGCCGGCGGTGTCAACGCCCAGGTCCGCTTTGCTCATAATATCGGCGATGAGACGCTGAAGAAAGGCCTTGATGTCCCTGAGCTGCCCGGGCTTAACGTGCAGCTCTTCGGCGAGGAAGGCAGGGATTACCTTCTGCGCTTCAATTCCGATGAGCCATCTACAACGCTGCGCACAAAGATTGAGCAGGCCCTTGCCAAGGCCTTTCCCGACAATCCGGCCAGCATGGAACGCCTTGAGGTTGTCGGCCCCAAGGTAGGCAAGGATCTGACTGAAAAGGGCCTGAGCGCCATTTTCTACGCCATCCTGACCATAGCCGTGTATATCTCCGGCCGTTTTGAGCAGAAATGGATGGCAGCAGCCATTATGGCAGCCTGCCTGTGGGGCGCAACCTATCTTGTGGGGCTGACAGGCGTATCGACAGGCATCCTTGTCTGCGTGGCCATGGTCATTACTTTGGGCGTCTGCTTCTTTTTGAAGCTGAATTTTGCCCTGGCAGCAGTGGTCAGCCTGATAGTAACGGTCTGGGTAGCCATAGGCGTGCTGTCCTTTATGCAGATAGACCTTGACCTGAACGTCCTTGCGGCCGTTCTGACCATCATCGGCTATGCATTGAACGATACCATCATCACCTTTGACCGTCTGCGTGAAAATCTGCACCTGCACACGGACAAGCCCATCGGCACCCTGATTAACATGAGCATCAACCAGACCCTGGCCCGTACCGTGCTCACTTCCGGTACGACCATGATGTCTGCCCTTGCCTTGTTAATCCTGGGCGGCGGCGTTATCTATTCCTTTGCGCTGACCATGAGCGTCGGCGTACTGGTGGGCACGTTTGCAACCATGTTTATTTCCTGCCCCCTGCTCCTTGCCCTTGGCGACACTGAGTTCTACGTCAAGGTCTCCAAGAAGGAAGAGTACGAAAAGCCTGGCGAGCACGGCATGGTATAATCAGCCTGTGCAGTCCGGTTTTTCCGGCAAATAACATTTATGAGGGCGCCTCCTTCAAGCGGGGGCGCCTTTTTTTGCGCCATGCTTTCCCTGCTGCAACAACCATTGACTGCAAGAGCTTTGTGCTTATCTATTCAAATTGAGAAAAAAAATATCCCTTATGCCGGTCTCCAGGCAGGCCGGGGCCAGGACATGCATAAAATGCGTGTAATGGAGGAAATATGGCATCCTATCAGGATTATTATAAAGTACTTGGCGTGGACAGAAACGCTGACAAGGACACCATCGCCAGGGCCTTTAAGAAACTTGCAAGAAAATACCACCCTGATCTCAACCAGGGCGACAAGATAGCTGAAGAGAAATTCAAGGAAATCAACGAAGCCTACGACGTGCTGAAGGATCCCAAGAAACGGCAGATGTACGACCAGCTGGGATCGAACTGGAAACAGGGACAGCAGTTCAGCAACGCTGACTTTAACGATATTTTTGGCGGCCGCGGCAACCCCTATGGCGGTTTTAGCAGGGGCAACGTCCACTTTGACTTTTCAGGCATGGGCGGTGCAGGCGGCGGATATTCCGACTTCTTCCAGACGCTGTTTAACAATTTTGGCGGCAGCGGTTATGACGGAACCATGTTTGGGAATCAGGGCCGGCGCATGCAAAAGGGAAGCGACTGTGAAACGGAGCTTTCCCTGACACTGAAAGAGGCCCAGGAAGGCGGCAAGAGGCAGCTGCGCTTTATGGCGCAGCCTGGCCAGCCTGCCAGAACCCTTGATATCAATGTGCCCGCAGGAATCAGGGACGGAGCAAAATTGCGCCTGCACGGCCAGGGCAGGCCCGGGCCTGCTGGGCCCGGAGACCTCTATGTGACTGTGCACTATAAGCCGGACCCTGTCTTTACCGTAAACGGCAGTGATTTGAGCTGCGATGTCTTTGTGGCCCCATGGGAAGCTGTCCTTGGCGGACAGGTCAAGGTGCAGACCTTAGAAGGCCAGGTGGAGATAAAGTTGCCTGCAGGCTCAAGCTCAGGCAAGAAGTTCCGCCTGCGCGGCAGGGGGCTTGGTCCTGACGGCCGGCGCGGCGACCTTCTGGCACGCATTGTGGTGAAGGTTCCTGACCACAGCTCTGAGGAAGAACTGGCACTGTGGCGCAAGCTGGCCGAGATAAGCACTTTCAGGGCCAGATAGCGGCATTGCCTGCCAGAATAGGCGCAAAAGATTTAGGAGAAAGCGTCTGACGCACCATGTGTCAGGCGCTTTCTGCTGTACTGGCAGGAGAGACAGGACCAGGACAGGATGTTAGCCTGCAAAAAATTATCTCACAGACTGCCCTGATCCTCTTTACAAAACAAATGCTGTACTTATCTCTCTTGTAACGGAAAAGAGATGAACAAGGAGCGTATAAGATGGCAGTATCCATTGTATCTCCGCTATGCACAAAACATATTGCTGTTGCTGCTGTATGCAGAAAAAAGCATATGACACAAAAATAAAATGACAGCAGCCATGCTGTCAGCATGAATATTGCCGAACTATACAATATCATCCAGTTAATCCAAATCGCAAAATCACAAAATATCAATATTAGTTGTACTGGTTTGCGGCAGTGAATGGTGCCGCAGGAGATTTTATGAATATAGAAAAATTTACAGACAAGGCCCGCGAGGCTCTGGGTGATGCCCAGGCGCTTGCCAACGGCATGGGGCATCAGGAAACTGACAGCGCCCACCTGGCCCTGTCCCTGATTCGTCAGGATCACGGCATAGTGCCCGGCATCCTGGAAAAGATGGGCGTTCCCCTCAAGGCCCTTGAAGTGGCCGTTGAGGAGGCCGTGCGCAAGCGTCCCTCTGTTTCCGGCCTTGGCATGCAGCCTGACAAGATACTGATCTCGCAGGATCTTGCCAAAGCCCTGTCAGATGCACAGCAGGAAGCAGGGCGCATGCATGATGAATACGTAAGCGTTGACCATCTCTTCCTGGCCCTGACTGACACGCCTCAGGACAGCCAGCTTGGCAAGGTCTTTGCCGAATACCGCATCAGCCGCACCTCCTTCCGCAAGGCTATGGACGAGCTGCGCAACGGGGCAAGGATAACCAGTCCTACCCCTGAGGAGACCGTGGAAGCTTTGTCCAAGTATGCGCGCGACCTGCTCAAGGACGTAAGAGACGGCAAACTTGACCCTGTTATCGGCAGGGACGAGGAAATACGCCGCGTGGTGCGCATTTTGTCGCGCCGTACCAAGAACAACCCCGTGCTCATCGGCGAGGCAGGTGTCGGCAAGACAGCCATTGTGGAAGGTTTGGCCTTCAGAATCGTCAAGGGCGACGTTCCTGAGAACCTGAAGGGGCACAAGCTTTTTGCACTGGATATGGGCGCCCTTATCGCCGGAGCCAAGTACCGTGGCGAATTTGAGGAACGCCTGAAGGCAGTCCTCAAGGAAGTCGAGAAGAGCGAAGGCACCATCATTCTCTTTATTGATGAGCTGCACACCATTGTGGGTGCCGGCAAGACAGACGGCGCCATGGATGCGGGCAATCTGCTCAAGCCCATGCTGGCCAGGGGCGAGCTGCACTGCATAGGTGCCACCACCCTTGACGAATACCGCCGCTATGTTGAGAAGGACCCCGCCCTGGAGCGCCGCTTCCAGCCTGTGCTGGTGGAAGAGCCCTCGGTGGAAGACGCCATCTCCATCCTGCGCGGCCTGAAGGAACGCTTTGAAGTGCATCATGGCGTGCGCATCAGCGACTCGGCCATCGTGGAGGCAGTTACCCTTTCAAACCGCTATATCGCCGACCGCCAGTTGCCGGACAAGGCAATTGACATTATCGACGAAGCCGGTTCCATGATCCGCACGGAAATTGACTCCCTGCCCACAGAGCTGGATGAGGTCAACCGCAAGGTCATGCAGCTGGAAATCGAGCGCGAGGCTTTGCGCAAGGAAAGCGACGAGGGCTCCCGCGAGCGCCTGGGCAAGCTGGAAAAGGAACTGGCCAATCTCAGGGAAGAGCAGGGCGCCATGCGCCAGCAGTGGGAACACGAGAAAGGCGAGATTGAGCATGTACGCAGCCTCAAGGCCGAGATTGAAAAGGTCAACGGCCAGATTGAGGAAGCCAAGCGCAATGGCGACTACAGCAGGGCCTCGGAGCTCAGCTATGCAAAGCTGCCCCAGTTGAAAAAGGAGCTTGAAGAGTGCTCTGCCCCGGAAAAAAGCGGAGAAGGGCGCCTGTTGCGCGAGGAAGTCGGTCCCGATGACGTGGCCGAGATTGTGGCCAAGTGGACAGGCATTCCTGTGACAAGGCTCTTGCAGTCCGAGCGCGACAAGCTGCTGAAACTGGGCGACAAGCTCCATGAGCGTGTCGTGGGACAGGACGAGGCTGTCAAGGCCGTGGCCGAAGCCATACTTCGTGCCAGGGCAGGGCTTGCGGACCCCTCAAGGCCCACCGGTTCCTTCCTCTTCCTCGGCCCCACAGGCGTAGGCAAGACAGAACTCTGCAAGACGCTGGCAGAAGCCCTCTTTGACACAGAGGACAACATGGTGCGTCTGGACATGAGCGAGTACATGGAAAAATTCTCCGTGTCCCGCCTCATCGGTTCGCCTCCAGGATATGTGGGCTTTGAAGAGGGCGGCCAGCTCACCGAGGCAGTCCGCCGCAGGCCTTATTCAGTGGTGCTCTTCGATGAAATCGAGAAGGCGCATCCCGATGTCTTCAACGTGCTTTTGCAGGTGCTTGATGACGGCCGCCTGACAGACAGCCAGGGACATACGGTCGATTT
>JAUMVQ010000031.1 GCA_030530085.1 Desulfovibrionaceae bacterium
ATACTGATGGAACGCAAGACTGGCGGCTACCGGAAACCGACTCCTGAACAGCGCAGGGACAGTATGATAGGCAAGGAAGACTTCCATTGCTGGTTCAGCCAGATATGGGAAATGCCTGGTGCCTCTACAAAAAACGGCCATCCTGCCCCGTTTCCGCTGGAACTTGCTGAGAGACTGGTAAGGATGTTTTCATTCACCAAAGATACAGTGCTTGATCCATTCTGCGGCAGTGGCACAACAATGCTTGCCGCCGCAAAGTACGGGCGCAACAGCATAGGTGTAGAAACAGAAGCCTGGTATTGCGAGCATGCAGTCCGCCGTTTTGAGACAGAACCGAATTTGTCTGACAAGTACCAGTTTACCTATACAGACCTGAGTGGCGAGGCAGACAGTTATGTAACAAGTTCAGGAAAACCTGCCTGATACCCGTTTCCACCATTGCTTTAACCAACTGAAGGCCACAGCCCATGTTCAGCCACCTATACATACCATCTTTTGACACCACAGCAGCCCAGAAAGCCAGGCTACGCCTTGACTCTCTTGCCAAAATACCAGGAAGCCTAGGCGTCCTTGAAGATCTTGCCGTCCGCCTTGCCGGCATTACAGGAAGAGAGTGTCCAGCCTTCCCCCAAAAGACGGTGGTGCTCTTTGCCGGTGACCATGACATTGCCCTGCACAACGTCAGCGCCTCAGGCCAGGAAGTAACCGAGCAGCAGGTACGCAATTTTCTCAAAGGACAGGGCACCATCAATGCCTTCTGCCGCACAGCCGGTGCCAAGCTTGTGGTGGTGGACTGCGGCATGAAGAACGATATGCCGTACATTACCGGGCTTGTACGCCGCAAAATTGTCCATGGCGTGCGTGATTTCAGCGAAGGGCCTGCCATGACACGGGAAGAGGCCCTGCAGTGCGTACAGCTTGGCATTGATATGGCTTATGAGCAGGCTAAGTGCGGGACACACCTTCTTGCCTGCGGCGAAATGGGGGTTGGCAATACGTCCCCATCGTCAGCCATAACGGCTCTCTTTACGCACGCGAAACTTGAAGACATCGTCAACAAGGGCTCGGGCATACGGCCGGATCTTGTGAAGCAGAAGTGCAGGCTGATACGCCAGGGACTTGAGCTGAACAAGCCTGATCCCAGAGACGGCATTGACGTTCTGGCAAAGGTTGGCGGTGCCGAGATTGGCGCCATGGCCGGACTGATGCTGGGGGCTGCCAGCCTGCGTATTCCATGCGTCCTGGACGGCTTCATAGCGGCAGCAGCTGCTGCAATAGCCTCGGCCATTCATCCTGGCGTCTCGACATTGCTTGTAGGCTCCCATCTCTCCAAGGCCAGAGGGCATGCCCTTCTCATGCAGCATCTGGGCATTCCGACGTACTTTGATTTTGGCATGCATCTTGGCGAGGGTGCCGGCGCAGCCCTCTTTTTCCCGGTCATCGACAATGCCGTCCGCATCCTTACGGAAATGGCCTCCCTAAAAGAACTAAACATAGACCGCTGCAATACATAGCAGCCGGCAGTTCCTGCTCATATTTTTCCAGCACTATCCATTCCCCTCCCTTACCAGCAAAAAGGCCATTACATGAACCGCTTGCAAAGCCAGCTTACCCTCTTCCGCTGTGCCCTCGCCTTTTACACAAGGCTGCCCGCAGGATCTGCGCAGCTTCCTCCGACAATGCACGGCACCATCATCTGGCTTCCTTTTATAGGAGTGCTTGTCGGTATCCTGACTGCGCTTGGGACATGGTTGTTCTCATTCCTTTTTTCGGCACCACTCTGCGGCCTGGCTGGCTGTTTTCTATGGACTGCCATCACCGGCGGCCTGCATCTGGACGGCCTTTGCGACTGCGCAGACGGCCTGGTGCTGGAAGCCTCTCCTGAAAAGAGGCTTCAAGTCATGAAGGATTCAAGGCTGGGGACCTTTGGCGGATGCGCCCTGTTCTTTGACCTGGCCTTTAAGGCCTGCGCTCTGACACTTATCCTTGAAAATACTGTCTTTGCTCTGCCTGGCATAACAGGCTTTTTCTTGTTTGCAAAAGACCTTGCCTTTGCGGCGTTTCTTGCCAGATGCACTGTCATGCCGGCCATGCTGCTGCCATCAGCAAGACACGGCGGCATGGGAGAGGCAACAAAGGATGGGCTCACAAAAAAAACACTTGTGTTTTTCCTGGTGCTTGCTGTCTGCCTGAGTGCAGTGCAGGGCTTGCAGGGACTTTGTGCGCTTGTAACGGCAGCAGCTGTGGCCGCCCTGTTCCTGCGATGGACTAAGGCAAGGATTGGCGGCGTCACAGGCGATGTCTATGGCTGCCTTATTGAAAGTACCGAGTGCACCGTGCTTCTTGTATTCTGCGCTCTGTAACCATTTTTGTACGGCTTCATCGTCTTCAAAGGTGCCTTCTTTGAACAAATACCGCATACCCCGCCTCAGGACGGGATCAACCTCGTATCTACTGCATGACAGCTATGTTCCGGCTGTCCGTTTTACAGCAGAGAGATGCGACGACGTCTCCCTGCTCCTGCTTGAGACCGGTCCTGACATGAGCTGGCTGCCCTCGCCAAAAGAGGTTGCTGAAATGGCAGCCATTCTTGACGGAGAGGGTGCTACCATACACGTCCACATGCCTACGGATTTTTTCTTTGATACTAAAGCCGATGCAAAAAAGATTGTCTCAAAGGCCAGGCATATTATTGATCTGACTGCCCCCCTTGCTCCGCACAGCTTTGTCATCCATGTGGATTTTCTCTCACAAAGGGACTGCCTGACAAAGCCCCCCGCAAAGGCCATCAGCCAGGAGCAGGTTTTGTACACCAGGGACGCGCTGACAGATATTGCATCTTATCTCCCGTCCCCTGACATGCTCTGCGTTGAAAACCTTGAAGGGTATCCTGTCTCTTTCTGGGACTGCTGGCTTGAAGAATCGCCCTTTTCACGCTGCCTTGACATAGGGCATATATGGAAGGACTGCGGCGATCCCATTCCTGTTCTTTCTGACTGGGAATCACGTCTTCGGGTGATACACCTGCACGGCCTGAAAAAGACGGAAGGAGTCGATGCTTCAGGCCACTCCGCCGTATATTGCAGGGATCACAAATCCCTTGTCTTAATGCCTGAAAAAGATATCGACTTAGTCATGCATCCTCTCTGGGAGCAGGGCTTTGAAGGAACGCTGGTTCTTGAAGTCTTCAGCACTGAGGACTTCCTCTCCTCTCATGCAACACTGCTCAGTTCATGGGACAGGTATTGCTCCCGAAAGGAAGCTTCCTGATAAGAATACAGCCTGCAAATTCCCTGGCCTTTCAGCATACCGGCAAAAATATCGGGGACAACATGGAAAAATCTGACATCACCCTCTATCTTGGCGGCACAAGCAGCGGAAAAAGCCGCCGTGCCGAAGAACACGTTCAAAAAGAGGCTGAAGGGCCTGTCCTCTATGTGGCCACTGCCAGAAAATTCCCTGATGATGCGGCCATGATGGAACGCATACGCAGGCACTGTCAGCGCAGGCCGGCTCACTGGGCCACATTTGAATGCCCGCTTCATTTAGGGAAGATGCTGCCGTCCAGGATTGATGACCTTGTATCAGCAAGTCCTTCCTCAGCATCTCAGAGAAACGATGCCATGCCGACTGTACTTATAGACTGTGTCACCATGTGGATCACCAACATTCTTATGGAGCAGGTAAATCCCGGCAATCTTTCTCCCTTTCTGGATGCAGTACAATCCGAAACAGAGGATCTCATTGCTCTCATGCAGCAAAGGCACTGCCGCTGGGTACTTGTTTCCGGAGAAACCGGCCTTGGCGGCATAGCCCAGAATACCCTCGGCCGCACCTTCTGTGACGGGCTGGGCCTTGCAAACCAGCTCCTGGCTGAGCAGGCTGACAATGCCTACCTGGTTGTCGCAGGCCGCCTTCTGAAACTCTCCTGACGGATTCCCTGAAAACGACATGTACACTGGCAGTGGTGCATAAGTGCAGGAAGACTGTCTTTAGTGTAGACAAGCAGACAGAGACCGTTGCTGCCTACCTGCTTCAATTCCGGAAATCCCGTACTAGTCAGCAACACTCCGCTGTCCAGATATTGCCAGCAATCAGCCAAAAGCTTAAAAATAAAAGAACGTACAAATGATGGCAGATATAATTCTGCATCTGCCATCCTCAAAAACAGACGTCAAGGTTGTAAAAAAGGAGGAAAAGATGACTGATTTCATTATTGGTGGAATATCTTTCCGTGAAATACGAGAAAACTCATGTTACTACGCTGACAAAACGACCTTTCTGGAAGAATTTCTCCGGACTGTTCCTCCCAAAGCTTCTCTCTTCACCCGTCCGCGCCGCTTCGGCAAGACGCTGATGATGAACATGCTCAACGACTTCTTTGATATAACCCAGGACAGCAAGGCTATATTTGAGGGACTTGCCATATCGAAAAACAAGGCCCTCTGCGACAAATGGATGAACCAGTATCCAACCGTGCTGATTTCTCTAAAGGAAATGGAAGGAGACAACTTTTATGAAGCGATGGTTGAATATTCTCATATCATAGAACGGCTGTGCGGAGATCTCAGCTATCTTCAGGGAAGTGCCCTTGTCGGACAGCAGGAAAAAGATACACTGGCCTGCCTTGGCAAAGTTTCAAAGGAAAAAGATGTGCTTAACAACTCCTTAGTGACACTTTGCCGCGCCCTTTATGCGCACTGGAACAGGCCTGTCATTCTGTTTATTGACGAATATGATGTTCCTTTGGCCAGGGCTCAGGAAAACGGATATTACCCTGAAATGGTGAAATTCATTCGCAAACTGCTGGGCTCAGTCCTGAAGGACAGCAAATTTCTTCAATTTGGCATACTGATCGGCTGCCTCAGGATATCAAAAGAAAGTTCCTATACTGGGCTTAACAACCTCAGATGCTATGGAATATCTGATGCCCTCTTTGCCGACAAGTTTGGCTTCACTTCAGAAGAAGTCGATGATCTGCTGGCTGCTGCCGGATTCCTAGAAAAAAAGGACACAATAAAGGAATGGTATGACGGATATCGTTTTGGTGACGATACTGAAACCTATTGCCCCTGGGATATCCTGCAATATATAGAGGACTTACAAGCAAATCCTGCGGCAATGCCCAAAGCATACTGGGAAAACACAAGCGGAAACGATATCGTCCGCACCTTTGTCGAGCATTGCAATGTAAGGGACATCAGACGAAAACTGGATACTCTGATGACTGGCGGATGCATAGCAACCCGGATCATCGAGAATCTAACCTATGACCGTCTGTATGATGATATAGAAAACATGTGGAGTGTTCTCTACTTGTCCGGCTATCTCACCAAGGCAAGCCCTGAACAAATAAAAAAATGCGGCATAAAGTCTGACGCAGGAAAAACTGTCCTTGCCATCCCCAACAAGGAAGTCCTGGAAATTTTTGCCGATGTCATTTCCAAATGGTTCAAGAAGGAAGTCCAGAATATAGACAGGACAGAGCTCTTCAAGGCATTCTGGGCAGATGACGCCGATGCACTGGCAAAGCTTTTGTGTGACCAGATGGATGACACCTTAAGCTATTACGATGCCCGTGAAGATTTTTATCATGCCTTCGTCCTGGGACTCTTCACCTTCACAGGGTGGGAGGTTGAGTCAAACAAGGAGTATGGCGATGGAAGGCCGGACATTGTAGTACTTGATACGGACAACAAACGTGCTGCCATAATAGAAGTCAAGCGGGGCAAATCTCAAAGGGGACTGCCTCGCATGGCAAAAACAGGCATAAGCCAGATCAGGAAAAACAGGTATGCAACTCCGTTATTGAAAAAGGAAGACTGGAAGGTTTCCCTCTGGGGCATGGCCTTTTTCAAAAAGACCTGCGCCATCAGGACAGAAGAGGCAAAGTCGCAGTCTTAAAAGACTTCCCTTGCAAAATCCTATTGCCGTATATCTGACGCTCCCGTACTGCCGCACATATTAAAAGGGAGGCAGGGGAATCCCCTGCCTCCCGGCATAAGCTGTGCTTAAACCATTATATTTCGTCCTGTACGATAAAGCAGGCTACTTGTCCTGCGGAGTCGTCCAGTACTGCTTGTCGTTAATCATATCCCAGACTTTGTCGTGATTGACGTCCATGATAATACGAGCCGACTGGCAACCATCGGGTCCCTTGCCTACATAGGCCAGGGACTGGCCGTAGGAGACGCCGAACTGGGTATTGATATCAATGGGGCAGGTACGTTCCTCAGTTATGACTGACGGATCGATGATGGCTGCCGCAACCAGGACATCCCAGATATAGTGCGTAAAATCCTTGTTCTTTGCAAAGCTTTGCCCCACGAAGGTGTTGCGCAGCATCTGCGACAGGGAATTGTCGCCTATGCTCTTCAGAAGCCTGTCATAGTGCTCCTTCTTAAAAACTACCTTCTCGCACACATCGAGACCGAAGATAATCTGTTCCTTAAAGGCGGAACGGACTGTAATCTGTGCGGCCTCAGGATCGATCCACCAGTTGAACTCTGCTGATGGCGTCACATTGCCCTGCTGGAAGAAGGATCCCCCCATGTATACAATGCGCTTGACCAGGGGAACGATGTCAGGGGCGATACGGATGGCGCAGGCAAGGTTGGTGCAGGGGCCGATGGCGGCAATGGTCACCTCATTGGGATACTTGCGCACAGTATCAATGATAAACTGCACTGCTGTCTGGCTGGCAGGCTTTAATACCGGCTTTGACTTGTACAGCTTCTGATAGGCATCATCCCATGAGGCAGGCTCGGGCAGGTTGAGCGAACCAAGCCAGGCATCATGCCCCATGCCGCACTGCTTGCGCTCCAGCTCAAAATTGGCATGGCGCTGGGGACGCAGGGGATACTTGATGCCCTCAAAAACAGGGACATCCTTTATGCCGGCCAGTTCCATCTGGCGGATGGTGTAGGCAGTGCCCTCTTCTTCCCAGCTGTTGCCGGTAACGCAGGTAACCCCGAGAAGTTCGACCTTGGGAGATTTTGCCAGCATGAACAGGGCCACGCCGTCATCAAACATCTCCACCATATCCGTATCAAGGATAACTTTTTCCCTTTGCCCGGCATCCGCAAAAGACGGCATAGCGAGGAGGGCAATAAGGCAGCAGACTGCGCAGAGCGCATGTGCTAATTTTTTTGTCATTTTGTTCTCCTTCAAAACATCTGTACGTCATCTATATGCAGTGCCATGACCAGTGGCTAGTGCTTCCTGCAAATACGGAAATCACTGCCGGCAAAGCATGCACCATCTTGAGTGGCCCTGCCCCAGCGCGAGCTGACCCCGGCAGAGGTCAGGCCGGCCACATAAAAAATCCCTTTTTCAAGCTCTGTCAGGGACACGGCCACTATATCGCCTAAAAGAGGTTTATCCTTCTCTCTTGCGATAAAAATCTCCTTTTTTCCGTCTTCAGACGATTCTCTGTACAGGCAGTCCGGCACAGTCACGGTCTGCCCTGAGGACATTATCTCGACACTTTCCTGTACCGGCTCATTCCCCGCAGACTGAACCTCCGCAGCACTGCACCAAAAGAGGCTGCAGCAAAGCATCGTACAAACAGCATGATTTCTCATGTCACCCTCCGGCTTATACGCTTCCAAGACAGGCCTGAAAAGACTTCCAATAACAGCCAGTGTCCCTAACAGGCCCTGCCGCCACCGCCGCCACCGCCGGATCCGGCACCGCCTCCGTCGTAGCTGAAGGAAGAGCCCGAATCGGATGAATCATAGTCGGAATAGCTACGGGTATACTGGGATGTCACATAGGAATCCACAGAGCATGTTGCTGTGACCATATCGTCCAGCCATCTTGTGTCATACCAACGGAGCTTTTTATCATCAGTGCTGTCAGTGCCCAAAACACCGTCCTCTGTATCCGCTGCCTGAATCACCTTGGCAAAACGCAAGCCCCAGGCCTTTTCAAGGCCCAGTACCAGGGCATATGGCAACAGGCGGTGATACAGTTCCAGAGTTTTTTCCGGCGGATTGACAATATTAAGCAGCCTGCTTTCCGCCGTGCCGATATACATGGCAAGCCCTGCCACTTCATGCTTTAGCCGGGCTTCCTCTGCACTGGGAGCATCCATAAAAGGAGTAAAGCATACGGGAACCAGGTGGATAAGAACAATTAACGCAAGCTGCAGCGGAGTGTACAGCCAGTCCAGCGCAGCAATGGAAAAGTCGGAATACATGATATACATCATGAAGACGTAGAAGGCAGTGCCGGTCAGCAAGCCCAGAATCTTCCTGATGGAAAGATTCCAGTTCCTGAGCAGTATCCACGCATAAGCAAAGAGCATAACAGTGCAGACCAGGCTAAATCCCAGCAGGCAGTACAAATCTACCACTTCATCAGGCCATACAGAGCCAAAATCATACTCTGTAATGGCATACAAGCCGGCCATGGCCGGAACAAAGGACAGCAGAATGACCAAGCCACGTTTCATGCGGAACAAGTTGTCGCCATACTGTTCATCCAGCTTCCTCTGGCAGGCGCTCCTTATGCCATACAGGCTGGAAGCCGCAATGCTGTCCTTTTTCAGAGGAAGCTTGTCAGGCAGATACCTCCCTGCCGCATTTTCTTCAGGAGACAGTCCTTCAACGTCCTTCAGCTTGAGAATACGGAATCCTTCTTTGCTGTTTCCTTTCAAGGCACAGAATTTATTAAGGCCAAAGTTAAGGAAAAGCGCTGCAAGGCCTCTTCCGTCTACTGTATGGTTATTCATCAGCCAGTTGACGGCAACTGCTGAAAGGCGTTCCTTCTTGCTGCCCTTTTCTGCCAGCCGGTCCGGAACTTCCGGAGGATAGAAAAGAGGTATCACCGGCCCGAATTTGGGATCCCTGCCGTACTTGTACCAGAGCAGGAAAGCTGTGCCCAGAACGATGACAAGCAGGGCTGCAAGGATCTCTGTAAGCCAGGCCTGGTTTTCAGGGCGCACAGGAGCCGGTGCTATGCTGGTTCCCTTGGGCCAGGCTACGGCAATGGTAAAAATTTCACCTGCTTTTAAGGGGCGGGATGCCTTAAAAATAACTGCCTTCTGCCCGGCGATAGCTGTTTCCTTGATATTAACCGGACTGTCCTTGGATCTCCTCTTGCCAAGCCATGCCTTATATTGTGTAAATTCTGTCCCTTCCGGAGGCACTACTACGCAGAAGGACTCCTTTATGCCGTTCCAGCCTGGTCCAACAGCATTCCAGGTCAGTTCGTCCTGCTCTTCAAAAAAACCTATCTGATTTGTTATTTCATATTTTAAGCCAAAAACATGCCTGCCCTTTGAGAGATAGACATTCTTGTCCCTCATATAGACGCTCACCAGACCGTCCTGCTCCTCGATATCGTCAACAGGATGCGGCTTTCCGTCTATCTCAACGGCCAGTACCTTCAGCTCAGTCTCAAGCCTGCCCTTGTCCTTCCAGCGCGACTTGACAGGGATATCACGAATCATGCCCCTGTTTGTCCCGTCTTTCGGCACATTGACAATCAGCCTTTCCAGAACAGTAATCTTATCTTCCTTGCTGATCGTTATCTTTGAATCAAGACTTAAGACCTCTACAGGCGATGCCGCATAGACAGATCCGGCCCAGAGTGTGACGGCAAGCAGGGCGGCAAGCAACCGGAAGAATCTGTTCACATCTAAAACCTCACTTCAGGAACTTCGCGCTCAGCTTCGTCAGTCAGTTCAAAATACTCTGTCTTCTTAAACCCGAATCGCGAGGCAATCAGAAGGCCGGGGAACGTCATCACCCTGTCGTTCTGATCCCTGGCTGCCCCGTTGTAATAACGGCGGGCCATCTGAATCTCATTTTCCAGAGATGACAGCTGCTCCTGCAGCTGCATGAAGTTGGTGCTGGCGTTCAGCTGCGGGTAATTTTCGGATACGGCAAACAGGCTGCGCAAGGCGCGCGTCAGGCTGTTTTCTGCCTGCATCACCTCATGCACATTGCCGGAAGAGGAGGCATTTACAGCCTGGCTTCTCAGTGCGGTGATTTTTTCCAGCAGGCTTTTTTCATGGGTGGCATACCCCTTGACCGTATTGACAAGCGACGGAATGAGATCATGCCTGCGTTTTAACTGTACGCTTATGCCGCTCCACGCTTCATCAACCAGGTTTCTTCCAGTGACAAGGCTGTTGTACAGCAATATTACAGCCACGATGACAAAAGCGACAACACCTAAACCTGCAAGCAACATACAGCCTACCTCCTCCGCACCACCTGCCGCTACGGCTGTGGCGGAAGTGCCGGAGCACGAGGGAACGAAAGACTCGCGGCTCCGGCACCCGTAATACGTTATCTCTGCGTAATCTTGGTACCGGCAGCAAATCCGGCCAGTTCGGAATCAGGGAAGGCACCCTTGCTGACTACCACTGTCTTCAGGCCAGGCAGCTTTTTCAGGGCGGCAAGGCTGGTAACGCCTTCCACCTTGGTCAGGACAACTGTCGTCAGGGCCGTGCAGCCGGCAACAGCATCAAAATCCTTAACCTTTGACTGATTCAGTTCCAGCTTGGTCAGGTTGGTCATCTTGCCCAGGAAGGCAAGGCTGACAGGATCGCCCCTAAGCTTGCTGAACTTGATGGTCTTAAGGGCTGTGCACTTATCCAGGCCGTCCATGTTCACCAGGGCGGCTTCGTTCACTTCCAGTTCCTTCAGCTTGCTCCAGCCGCTGGCGGCGGCAAAATCAAAGGCTTCGCCGCCCTTTTTATTGTAGTCGCCGGTAATGGTGAACTTCTCAAGGTTGACGAGTCCGCTCAGCCCCTTGGAATTGGTGGCACCCTCAACGCTCCACAGCTTCAGCTTCTTTAAGGACTTGGCCTGTCCCACAACGCCGAGATCGCCGACCGGAACACGCATGTTCCAGATCTGGAACTCTTCAACATTGGTCTTGGCCAGGGGGCTGTAGTCAGTCACGTATTCGGCGAAGACATCGAATATCTTCAGGTTGGGCAGACTGGTCACCCAGGCGATGGAATCAAGCTTTGTCAGGCCGCCCTTGAGCTCGGTCACCTGTGTCAGCTTGCCAAGAGTGCTGTAGTCAGCATCCTTGGTGGAGTAGTACATAACCTTCTTCAGCTTGGGGCATGCGGCAAGAGGAGAAAAATCCTTCACTGTGGCGCCGTACAGATTGACGTACTGCAGGGCAGGCAGCTTGGTCAGGGGAGTGAGGTCGGCAATGACGCAGCCGGTCAGATCCACGTCCTTAAGGCCGGGCAGGGACTGAAGAGGAGACAAATCTGCAGGACTGGCGCTGCTGATCTTAATCCTGGACAGCGTGGGCACCTTGGGCAGGCCCTCAAAAGAAGTCAGGGCCGGGCCGGCGCTGATGCTGACATCCTTCAGGCTTGTCATGCCGGTCATCCACTTGAGATCCGGTCCCATAGCCCTGCTTATAATGTACAGGTACTGGAGGCCGGTGAGCTTGGCCAGGGGGCTCATATCCTTGACCTTTTCTGCTTCCAGCTTGAGATTCTGCAGTTTTGTCAGGCCGGCAACAGGCTCAATGCTGGTCAGGTTCTTGCTCTTGATTTCGATCTTGGTTACGTCCGGGCAGGCACTGCACGCCTTGGCGAGATCGGCATCGGAAATATCTACCAGAACAAGCCTCTGGGCGCTTTTCATCTGGGATACATATGCGTCAGTCACGCTTTCCTTTACGGTGACTTCGCTGCCTGAAACCTTGATGGACGGCTCTGCAAAAGCAGGCCCTGACATCATTGACAAAGCAAGCAGGACATACAGAACTGTTTTTTTCATTTGTCTCATCCTTACGGCTTCAAGGATAAAAGCCGTTGTTTTTCAGGGATGAGAGGCCGGCACACCGCTGCGCTGCCCCTCTCCCTGCATAATCTCATCTGAAAATCAGGCAGCAGCCTGGGCCTTCTTCTTGGAACGGCCCCTGAGGTACAGCAGTACAATCAGCAGGGCTGCGATGCCAAGAAGGATGCACCCGAGCACAGGACGGAAGCGGATCCAGGCGATGGCAATAATGATAAAGGACCAGGCCACGCCGAGAAGTGCTGCCACAATGCCAGTACCGGCTCCGACAATGCTGCCAAGCAGAGGAATAACGTCAGCCAGGATGCGTATGGGGGCTACGACCATGCCAAGGCCGGAAATGCACATCAGGATGCCGATAACCCTCAGTATCATGGTCATGGTATCGTTGGAGCTCTTGGCATCCTCAAACATGCCGTTCATGTCATGGACGCCCATGGACAATCTTGAAAAAGACTGGCCGTTGGAGGCCCTGAACTGCACGAAGGTATCGCCGCTGATCCTGGCCAGGATGGAAATCTCGGCAGGACGTACCTCAAAGAAGGTCACGCGCACGTCACCAATCTTCGGGGCATTGGGATGACGGCCTACATAGAGCGTGTTTGCCTGCGTATGGATCATGGTATTGGGACCGACAGTGCCGTTGTCAGCTGCTGCGTCCCTGTTTGCCATATCCTGCGGATCCCTTGAGAAAAAGGCCCGCTGCAGATTCGCCCTGTCAGCATCGGACATTGCAAGGTTCAGAGGCTTTTCACCGCCGATGGAGCGGATAAAGAATTCAGGCAGCCTGTAGGCTCCGAAGGAGACATTCTGAGCATACTGCTTCTCGTTATCCACCTGGATGCGGGTACTGTTCTCATGTCCCTCGCTCTGCTGGAAACCCTGGGAATCCACAGGCTTGGACACCCAGTTCTTTTTGTAGCTGTAGGTGGTGACTGTTTCCTCGCCGCCGCCAAGCTTTGTCCTTTTTTCCTGCTTGGACTCTTCTGTCCACTGGTAATACTCAACCTTGCGGGACAGCCTGATGGCCTTTGTCTTCACTCCGAAGGTGGCATCAGCCAGTTCGTCATTCGTATCTGCCTTTCCTGTGGCAAAGACCATTTTTCCGTCAAAGGCCGGATCCACCTTGCTTACGCCAGGCAGGGCCACTGCTGCCATCTGGGCTTCGGCTATGGCATCACCTGTGCGAACGGCACGGCCTTCGTTCCAGTAGAGCAGGACGGAACCAAGGATAAAAATAAGCAGACCGATGCCAATTCCCTTAAAGGAACCGCCAAGACGCGCAAACCAGCTTGTTTCGGTCACTGTGGTAAACGTATCGTTTCCAGCAGACATAGGTAACTCCTCTATATCGAGACTGAAGGATTACTGACTGATACGAAAATCTAGCACATCATATGTGTACGGCTCTATCCTCCCAGGTATGAAAATGCAGCTGATGCGCCTTTTTCAGGCCCGGCGTCATCCGGAAGGCGGCCTTTTTTACTTCACAAAAACGAGCCTGCCTGTCTCAGGCCTGGGAAGAGGATTGTGTCTGGTAATATATGTGCAGACAACGTCGGTATCCCTGCCCTTCTTCTTGGAGACTGTCTTGCCCTTGAGCATGGTGAAGCCATCGCCGCCCTTGGCAATATAGCTTGAGAGCACGACCCTGTACTTTGCCGCAGGGTTAAGGCGCTCCATGCCTTTTCCTGTCCTGACGAGCACCTTCTGCACCCTGGATCCGACAGGCTTTGAGGGATCAACCTCATAGCTTAATCCGGCCACCTGCAACAGGGCAGGGCCATGTGAATTTTCACCGGCAACGCCATGCTCAAGCGCAGCCAGAATCTTCTTTCCGCTCAGTTCGCGCACCATGAACTTGTTTTCAAAAGGTAGCATGGTCATCACATCGCCGACCGTTATGTCGCCCTTTGGCAGCGGAGCGCGGACGTCGCCCCCGTTGGCCAGGGCAATGGTTGCGCCGTACTGGCGGCCATATTCAAGCATAGCATCGGTCAGCACCATGCCGCCAAGGCACTCGCCCTCGCGGCAGGCGTCCATGCCGTCAGGAAGGTCAACAGCATTTGTGCCGATTTTCCTGGACATAAATTCGCGCAGGGGAACGGCATAGTTCTTTACCAGGGTCTCAATCTGCGGATCTACGGGATTGTCAGGAGTCATCTCCCTGGCGGCACCGTTCCAGCTTAAGGGAACGCCTTCCTTGTCAAAAATGATATTCAGCTCGCCCAGGTACTGGGTTGCCCTTTTGGCAGTCACCACCAGCACAGGCTGGCCTGAGGGGGAATGCTCAACAACCGGATATGGTCCTTTGCTGGAGCCTGGTCCGAGATATGTGTGGGTATGGCCGCCAACAATCACGTCCACCCCGTCAACACTTTTTGCCAGCTCGCGATCCCTGGGAAGGCCCAGGTGCGTCAGGGCTATGATATGATGCACGCCCTTTGCTTCAAGTTCCTGCACAAGGCGGACCAGCGTGGCCTTTGCTTCTGCAAACTTCGTATCAGGGCATGCATGGGACACTTCGCATACCTCGTCGTTGGCAAGGCCTATGATGCCCACGGGCACGCCGCGTATGTTCTTGATGAGATAGGGCTGCGTCTTGCTTTTCAGCATGCCGCACTTCCCTTCAGGCGTCAGATTGGCAGCCAGCACTGGGATGGTGAGCTTGCGCGTAAACTCTGCCGCCTCGTCGCACCCTTCATCGTACTCATGGTTGCCCATGGTCATGGCGTCCAGGGGCATATACTTGTCCAGTTCCACCAGCATGGGCCACTTGTTTACTGTATAGAATAGAGTTCCCTGGAACTGATCGCCTGCATCCAGTGCCAGGACATTGTCCTGCCTCTCTTTGGCCTGCTTTATGGCATAGGCTATGCGGCCAAAGCCGCCGGTGCTGCCGTCTTCAGACGAGGCAAAACTGCCGTCCTTCTTAAAGCCGGCAACGTAGGAATGCATGTCGTTTGTATGCAGCAGCAAAACTTCAAGACCCTTTTTCTGCGGGTCAACGTGCTGTTTGCCGGCACAGCCCCATGCCATGAGGAGCAGTGCCGCTACAAGTGCTGCCAGCCACAAAGAGGAAATACTTTTTCCATACTTCTTTTTCATGTGCGCCATCCTTAAAAGAACTTATGATGAAGGGATACAGTGAAAGCCATGTAATACGTGAAAAGGATTTCTCCATTTGAGTATTTTGTAGTCCAAACCGGCAAGGCTGCCTATTACCCCAAGGGTGATTTAGGGGGTGCACCACAGGATGACAATATATAACTAATTGATTTTACAGCAAAAGACTGTCACAGCCCAATTTGTCTTTTTTTTGTCACAAAAACAGCTTAGTATGCAAAATCATCGTGATACTGCTCATGGCCGTATGGAGCTTGCATGAAAAAATACTGGTTGCGCTTTCTTTTAGGCACTGCATGCCTCTTCCTTTTTGCCTGTTCCGACGAACTCTCTTCCAAAGACAACCCGGTCTATCTGACCATGTGGCATGTCTACGGAAGCCAGAGCAATTCGCCCATGAACAAGCTGGTGGAACAGTTTAATAACACTGTCGGCAGGAAGGAAGGCATCCGTGTCAGCGTGACCTCCGTCTCCAATTCCACAGCCATTCACTTTTCCCTTGTGGCGGCAGCCCAGAACTCGCCTGGCGAAGGCATACTGCCCGACATGTTCGTTTCCTATCCGAAAACGGCGCTGAACATAGGGCCGGAAAGGCTGGCTGACTGGAAAACGCTGTTCACCCCAAAGGAACTGCATGAGTTTGTGGACTCATTTATTGAGGAAGGCACCATAAACGGCCGACTTGTCACGCTTCCCATTACCAAGTCAACAAACGCACTGTTCATCAATGCCACCATTTTTGACAAATTCGCGAAGGAAACTGGCGCAAGCTACGAAGACCTTGCCACATGGGAAGGCGTTTTTAAGACCGCAAAGCGCTATTATGACTGGTCAGGCGGAAAGGCCTTCTTCAAATACGATGACTGGCTTCACTACAGCATGGTCAACACTATCTCCCTGGGCGGACAATTTCTGGCAGGGAACACTGTCAATTTTGACGACCCCAAATTCCAGGCAGTCTGGAAGCAGCTGGCAAGGGAAGCAGTACTGGGGCATGTCTGCCTGCTTGACGGCTACTCA
>JAUMVQ010000256.1 GCA_030530085.1 Desulfovibrionaceae bacterium
TCTTCGGAGTAGCCGACGGGGAAATAATCGTCCCTGTCATAGCATCTCAGGCCATCGCAGTATGGATTGTAGCGGGTTTCGGGTTTGTACTCCCCAACAGCATTCAAAAAGGCGAATTCTTGCCCTACAGCGGCAGGCGAATAGGTGCCGCCGAAGGCAATGTTATCGAATATACTAAACATTAATACCTCCTTTTATAGGTTTGTTTGTACGGTTTTGCTTTTGCAGTGCGGCAGTCCTGTGCCGCCTTCCACTGCCTGAAACAAGGATGCCGGGTGAACCGTCATCCCTGCGGTTATTACGCTCGGCAGGAGCAGGACCCAGGCTATAAAGCCGGGCTATATCCTGTATCCTGTCAGCAAAAGTTCTATTCATTACAGAGCTCCATGGAGTTAATATTTCAGCACCGATTGGGTACTATTTCCTTTCACAATAACATGTCTAAATGGCCTGGACAAATACCTGGTGCTATATCTGTACATATCTAGCAGAAGGAGGGCATTTTTTTTGAAAGAAATTTGCTCTGGGCTGTTTTTCACGCTTTTGACGATGAGCATGCCTCTCAAATCTGGTTCAGTGACATGGAAATGCATGCCGTCTTCCTTGCTGGCATTAAGGATACTTCGCAGCTCTTCTCCAGAGCAGCCATCGTGATAGTAGTCGTCCCTGCCATAGCATCTCACGCCATAGCAGCAGGGATGACAGCCGGCTTTGGGCTTGCGTTCCCCAACACCTTTCAAAAAGGTGTATTCGTTCTCTGCAGCGGCAGGCGAAAACATGCGGCCTGAGAATACTTTCAGTGCGGCAGTCCTGTGCCGCCTTCCACTGCCTGAAACAAGGATGCCAGCTGAACCGTCCTTGCGGAAACACTCGGCTGGACCAGGACGCAGGCCCAAAAGCCGGACCCTATCCTGTATCCTGTCATCAAAAGTTCTATCCATTACAGACCTCCATCGAGTTAATATTTCAGCACCGATTGGGTACTATTTCCTTTCACAATAACATGTCTAAATGGCCTGGACAAATACCTGGTGCTATATCTGTACATATCTAGCAGAAGGAGGGCATTTTTTTTGAAAGAAATTTGCTCTGGGCTGTTTTTCACGCTTTTGACGATGAGCATGCCTCTCAAGACTGGTTTAGTACAGTGTTGAGAGTGCCCTGCGTACCCTTGTAGCAGAGGGAGAACTGAAAAGAGAGGGCAAGGGGAAAAGTACCTGCTACTGCAGGCTGAAATAGTTTCCCTTAAATGATTCCTCTTCCCCTTATTTTTAGCTGCTATTTAAGGGAATCAGTATGAGAATAAGGCAATGGCATGCCTCAGGGTACAGAAGCTGTCTTCATCGGCTGATACACTGCCTCCTGCATCAGCGGCGTCAAAGGATATGCATGAACCGGCAACAATCTGGGCGGATCAGGCATATGCTTTGCTGGCGCCAAGGTGTATAATACACAGTCAGAAGATCTATATCCCGGCAGGCAGGAGCAATGCTCCCAGCCATACCGGGCTGGGCACTGGAAGCGCAAGGGGCATCAGGAGCAGGATATGACGGACCAGGAACTTAAGAATAGCATGCATGAGACGCTGAAATCATCGCTCCTGAAATGGCTCCCGTCCCAGACGCGGCTGGAAACAGCCGTCAGCGGGCTGGCCATAAGCAGGTTTGATGAGGAAGTCTCTGCCAGCCGCTGCTTTTATACGCCTATGCTGGCACTGGTCGTGCAGGGCTTCAAATACTCCGTGATCGGGGACTATGAAGCCAACTACGGCGAACTGCACTGCGTGACTGTCGGCATTGACATGCCTGGTGTCTACCATATTAAGGACGCCTCGCCCGAATCGCCCTTCCTGTCTCTCTCAGTACGGCTCGACAGACGCATCATCGCCCAGCTGATGACAGAAGACCCGTCCCTTGCTGCCCATGGGGAAGGGGACTGCGCACCCGTTGTGGTGGACGAGGCTGGCAAGGATCTTTTGCAGGCCTTTGTCCGCCTGGTCGAGCTTCTGGATACGCCGCAGCGCATCCCTGTCCTGGCGCCCATGATTTTGCGGGAAATCCATTACTACCTGCTTTGCGGGAACCAGGGCAGATGCCTCAGGCTCTTCAGTACGGCAGGGACAAGGACCGGCCTGATAGCCGAGGCCATTTCTTGGCTGCGGGAGCACTATGCTGAGTCTGTAAGCATGGAAGATCTTGCCCGCCGCACGAACATGGCTCCTTCTACTTTCAATCGCCATTTCAGGCAGGTGACAAGCCTGAGCCCTTTGCAGTTCCAGAAACGCCTGCGCCTTTATGAGGCAAAGCGCCTTATGCTGCAGGAAGGCCAGGATGCCGGTACAGCGGCGCTCATGGTAGGCTATGAAAGCTCATCCCAGTTCAACAGGGAATACAAGCGCCAGTTCGGGGCACCCCCGCGCAGGGATGTTGCTCCCAGACATTCCTGACCTTATTTTCATGGCCGTTTTTGCCGGCATGTTTTATGACTGCATGGCGGAAAGCCGGCAGGGACATTGTACGGCTGTGGCTCATGATACTCCTCTGCTCTGGCTACACAGGACTTGTTACAAAACGATATGCCCCAGA
>JAUMVQ010000257.1 GCA_030530085.1 Desulfovibrionaceae bacterium
GGATGCGCAGAAAAAGGATCCGCAAGCGCGTGAAAACTGTTTTGTTGTTACCTGTTTTCGGGTACAAAGGAAGTGCAGTATGAAATATCAGTGTGCACAGAACATAGGGAGCAGAATGGCATCATGAATGGGAGACAGGACAAAATGGACAAAGGCATCTGCGTACAGAAAGGCGGCAGGAAGCCAGCCGGCTGTACGGCTGTCAGGGCAGCAGAAGTTCTGGGGAGGATGGCTGTATGAATGCTTTTTCTTCATACAGTGCCTCGCTGACAAGTGACCAATTCCTCTTCCATGAGATGCGCATTACGGCAAAACTGCTTGCGGAGGGGATGACGGACGAGGATGTGGTTGCAGCCATCGTCCGCGACAACCTCTTCCAGTACCCTACGGAAAAGTCCCTGAGAAAGGTTGCCCGCGCCTGTCTCAAGCGCCTGCAAGCACTTGAGGACGCCGGACTTGTTCATGCTTTGGCTACATTGCCTGCCACAGAGGCAAAGCAGGTCTGTCTCTATGCCATGATGTGCGACAGCCGCCTTGTCCGTGACTTTATGGTTACGGTCATAGGCGAAAAGTACAGGACCCTGGACATGTCATGGAGCAGGGCTGAGCTGAATGCGTTCTTTATGCGGCTTGCCGAACAGGATGACAGGGTGGCATTATGGAGCGATGCCACGGTTCAGAAAATCAAGGGAGTCCTGGTCCGCATCCTGGTTGAAAACGGCTACCTGGACAGCTTCAGGGCCAGTCATCTGAACAGGGTCCTGCCAGGGGCCTATCTGGAAGAAAAAATCAGGGCAAGGAACGATATTGCGGCACTGAGCGCATTCAGCTGCATGGCATAGGGGCAGACGGTATGAAAACACTGGAAGAAAGGCTTGACGATCTCAGGCACCTTGTCAGGAACAGGGATTTTCTTGAGGGGAAGGGGCTGTCAAACGAGGTTAATATACGCATCTGCTGCTATAAGCCTGAGCAGGAGATGACTGTTGTGCATTTTGTGAAGAAGCTTTGTGCGGAGCAGGGGGCTGACAGCAATATTGTTGAATGCAACCTCTACAAGCTTTTTATAGATCTTTGCACGGATCTTAAAATTCTGGACGACATTCCGGACTTGGAGGAAAAGGAGGGAAGCGACTATCTCTTAAAGCAGCTTCACCTTGCCATAGGGACAGATGAATTTGTCGGCAAAATGCGCAGGGATTTTGATGTAAAGACTGGGGATGTCCTGCTCATAACCGGTGTTGGCGATGTCTTTCCCTTTATGCGGGTGCATATTTTGCTGGAAGCCATGCAGTCGTATTTTTCCCATGTTCCTGTGGTTGTCATGTACCCTGGTACTTTTGACGGCAGCACCGTCCGCCTGTTCGACAGGCTGAAGCCCAATTCGTATTACAGGGCTTTTAATGTCGTCTGATGGGTGAAGATGCCGGCTGGCCAGGAAAAGAACTGTCCTGGCCTGGGGTCTTGCTTTTGGTCCCAGACAGTGCCTGGCCAAATACGGGCAGGCCGGATAGTAGTTCCACAGGAGAATGACAATGTCAGGAAGAGATATTTTTTTCGGTGCACAATTTTTCCGTACATTACGAGAAAATAATTACGTTTATATAGACAAGACTGGCTTTATCAGTGAGTTTTTGTCTGGTGACGGAGCTAAAGTGTCTGTTATCACAAGGCCCAGGCGCTTTGGGAAAAGCCTTCTGCTGGATATGCTACGAGAGTTCTTTGACCAGACAAAGGACAGCAGGGAAATTTTTGACGGCCTTGCTGTGTCAGAAGAGAAAGAACTTTGTGAAGAGTGGATGAACAAATATCCTGTCATTTATTTGTCTTTGAATAAAATAAAAGGTGATTCTTTTGATATTACATATAATCGTTTTCAGCGTATTATTTCTGAACTGTATAAGGAACATCTGTATTTACTAGACAGTAACAAATTAAATTCATTTGACAAGGAAGATATGCTGTCAATTATAAAACGAACATGCGACAGTGGCCTCTTGGTTTTTTCCATAAAGATGCTTTGTGAAGCCATCTACCAGGATTGCGGCATAAAGCCAATTATCCTTATTGATGAATATGATGCTCCTTTTGAAAAAATAGAAGGAGAGGAAGACTATAAAAAGATGGCTTCCTTTCTAGATCATTTTTTTGAAATTAGTCTCAAAAACAATGAGTATTTTGAATTTGCCATTCTGACCGGATGTCTGCCATACACCACTGAGGGCATCACCACGGGTTTTAACAATTATGTCAGCTATGACATAAATGATCTTAGCTTTGCCGACAAATTTGGTTTTACTCAAAGCGAAGTGCAGTCACTTCTTGCCGAACAGGGATTGAGCGACAAAATGGATATGTTGCAGGAATGGTACGACGGCTACTGTTTTGGCGACAGCCATCCTGTATACTGCCCATGCGATGTCATGGAGTATATATGTGACCTGAAAACCTTTTCTGAGACTGAGCCGCAGGCATATTGGTATAATATTGGCAGCCATAACCTTGTCAGAACGTTTATAGACAAGCTCAACGTGCTGCATCTTGGCAAAGGCATAGCCACATTGCTTCAGGGGGGCATTGTAAC
>JAUMVQ010000258.1 GCA_030530085.1 Desulfovibrionaceae bacterium
TGGAGGCGCTGGCTGAACGGCTGACAACGCAGGTGCACCTGCACAGGGGCGGCGACGGCTACAGCTCGCTGGAAGGGCCTGGATGCTCAAAGGGTTAGGCAGGCAGAAGGCCTTTTGAAGGTATTTTCTGACTGCAAGGATACAGAGCCATGTATGCAGGCAAAACCGATATCGTTAATATTCCCGCCAGGACGGAAAACGGCTACGCCGCAATCCTGAAAACGGGATATGTGTACTGGGTTACTGACTCTGCCTGGGACAAGGCAAAAAAGAAGACCACTGACAAGCGTGTGTCCATTGGCAAGACAGCACCTGAGCCCGGAAAGATGTATCCCAATGCGACGTATGCCAGGATTTTCGGAGGAAAGGAGACAGAGGGTACAAAGGAGTCTGAGGCGTCAGAAGACACAAAGGACACAGGATCTGACAGCAGTGCCATGTCCGTTGAAAAAACTGCCAGGAGCCACGGTCAGGATAAAAACGACTGGTCCGGGCAGACAATGCCCGATGCTTCCATCGACTGTCTCGACAAGGACGCAATTGCGCTTGCACGCCAGAAATACAAGGAAAGGATGAACCGGCCTCATATCAGCGAAGAGGTCGATACAATGACCGATGAAGAGTTCCTGACCCAAATCAGGCTGATGAGAGACGGGAAACTGACAAATGCGGCCATGGTGCTGCTTGGCAACGAGGAGTACGACTACAAATTCAGCAGGGCCCCTGAAATATCGTGGAGGCTTTTTGACTCAAAAAACTTCGTCAAGGACTACTGCATCTTCAAAGTGCCCTTTATTACGGCAGGCGAACGTGCCTTAGAAAAGGTCAGAAGGCTGACATACCGCTATATGCCAGGCCGGCGGACGCTTTTTGCAACACAAACACAGCAGTATGATGACTGGCTGCTGCGCGAGCTCATGAACAACTGTATCGCCCATATGGACTATACCATCGGCGGCAGGATATATCTCAATGAGTTTGAGGATAAGCTGATCCTGACAAACCCGGGCACCTTTTTGCCAGGAAGCACAGACTCCGTCCTGCAGCCGGACTACAACGACCCGCCATTGTACCGGAACAAGCTTCTGGCAGAAACGATGGTGAAGCTGAATATGACAGACATGCAGGCCATGGGCATCCGCAACGTTTTCCGCATACAGCAGAAAAAGTTCTTCCCGTTGCCTGATTACGATTTCTCTGTTCCAAGGCAGGTCGGGGTTACAGTTTTTGGCAAAGAATTAGACTCAAACTATACCCGTGTGCTCTTTGACAATCCCGGCTTCGACCTGGCCACGGTCTGCCTGATCGACAGGGTGCAAAAGCATGCCCCGATCCCCAAGGAGGCCGTCAAAGAACTGCGCAGGCTCGGCGTGATCAAGGGAAGAGTCCCCAATATCTATATTACTGCCGAAGCCACGCACTGCATGTAGCTTCGGACACCGGAATCATTTGAGAGGTGTCTGGACGCAGCCATCGCACCGTGTTTTCCATATGCTCTTTCCACCCGGTACATATTCCGTGCATAGTGTGGAGGCAGGGTATTGCGCACAAAAAAGGGACATCCTTCCCCGCATCTGACAGGGAAGGATGTCTTTTTTGTGTGTGTCAGCTTTTGCCGGCAGGCCTAAAATTCATATCTGACAAGACAGCTGCCAGAGACGCCCTGCTTCTGGCCGACATAGCCCTGAACACCAAGATTGATGGAAAGGGGAAGGTCTTCGGATGGCTTCATCATAAGGCCAAGCTCGCCCATGCCGGAACTGCCCTTGAAGCTCGGGGCTGCCACGGAGTGTCCGAAGGTTGTTGACTCACAGGATCCTGAGAACTCATGCTCGAAGGCTGCACCAACATAGGGCTTGAAGCGCTCGGAGCCAGTGTAGGTGTAGCGCACGCCAAAGCGCACCCTGTTGGAATCCATGTCGTCAAATACAAACTTGTCCTTTGTGGTCAGCGTGTCGTCCGTTTCCTGCACACGGGTCCAGATGTACTTGCCGTAGATGTCAAGGTCATGGCCTTCTGCCATGTTCCAGACGTAGCCTAAGCCGCCGTGCAGGCTGTAGTAGGGGCTGTCCAGGTCAAACCTGGCAACGTTGCCGTTTGCATCACGCAGGTCGTTGCTGTCGTATTCGTTGTGCAAGGTTCCCATGTGGGCAGAGCCTTCCAGATAGAAGTGGCCGGGACCAGTGGGCACAAATTCCATCTTGGCCAGGATGCCGCCGCCCATGTACCAGGCATTGCCGTCGCCGTCGATGTCGGGACGGCTGTCGAAGGAGTTATGGGTCGTATAGGAGCCCTTGCCGTATTCAAAGAAGACACCGACGCTTAAGTTGCCGGCACCAGTCTTGATGCCTGTTCCAAGACCTGCCAGAAGGGAGACAGAGCTCATATTGATGAAGGAACCTGTCTCATGGCGCATGGAGGCTGCCTGGACATGCACAAAGGGAGTAATTGAGCCGGAGGAAAGGGAGAATTCGCGCAAAAGATCTATGGCTGCATTGGCAGACTCATTGACAAGGGCAAGGCCTGCGGCAGCACCCTCGGCAATGGATTTGGTGCCTGGCTGTACCCTGGA
>JAUMVQ010000259.1 GCA_030530085.1 Desulfovibrionaceae bacterium
CATCGTTGATGGAATATTTTCTTCTTTTTGCAGAGCAGTCCTTTGCCTGAGCCTTGCGGGCGGCATCCTGCTCTTCATTCTGGTTTTCACTCTGCATTGCAGACTTATCGGCTGCAGTGGCTTTCTTTGTCTTCATATGGATACTCCTTACGGGTTTAAAGGTGAGGCTTAAGGTACAAGTATAGAAGTAGAGGTATAGATTGCCTGTAGAATGCCTGTGCGCATCATGGTTTCATTTTCATGGTTTCAGGATGTGCTTTCAGGACAGACAGATTGTGTATGGAAAAGACTGTACTTGACTTATTTCAGTCTGTCAAATAATTTTTATGAAAAAATGCAATTTAAAGACGGACCCGGCATCGTTGCCGGAGAGTATCTTATTTTTGCAGAAAAGGCCTTTGTCTGGACCTGCCTGGCGCATCATGGCTTTATTTCTATGGCTTCAGGATGTGCTTTCAGGACAGGCAGTTTGCGCCTGGACAAGGTTGTGCCAGTTTTATTTAAGTCTGTCAATAATTTTTTTATCAAAATGAACCATTCTGAAAAGCCGTCGCTTTTTTCAGTTACAGGTACCCTGATACCCCAATTTTGATTTTTTTGCCAGCAAAAAAAAAGTCTCGTCTAGCCTGGATACATTAGAGGCTGGAAAGTTCCTGCCTGAATTTTTCCGGAGAGACACAGGCTGGAACCGCTATGCCCAGGATTGCAAAGCAGTCACGAGCCTTGTCTGACGGCGTGTCCGTAAGGCACAGGTCTGTGTCTGACGGCAGGCAGAACAGAGGCTGGATTGCGGCAAAGACTTCCTCTGGGGTGGTGTTGTGGTCCGCCAGTGCCGTTTTGAGGCCCTGACTGATTAAGGATTGTACAGAGGCAAAGAGAATGGCGCCACGTCTTGCAGCAGGCTGGCAGTCAGGGCAGAGGCTGGCAAAGTATTCATAGCGCCTGCTCTGCTCAAGATAGGTGCCGAGAAGCTCTTTTTCAGGCAGTGGTGCAGATGAGAGCAGTGCAAAATAGCCGAAGCGGCTGGCCAGCCATTCCTTTTTGAAGCCGCCCAGATCATCGACTTCATTAGGGTACAGGGTGCTGTATTCCTTAAAGCGCAGCCTGGCCTTCTCCAGGTCCACAAAATGAGTGATGTAAACATTGCGCCCGTAGAGGCTGAACGGGACCTGGCGGGCAAAATAGCGCCTGCCTTCAAGTGAAAACTCAAATTTGGCCTTGCCAAGGTACGGCCGGACGTGTTCCTTGAAGGCATCCTTGTACTGAAAATCCTTTCTGGCGGGCATCAGGGCTATAAAGTCTTTTTTATCACTGCAAAATTCTCTGACAATGTCCTTGCTGACAGAGCCTGCCTCCAGGATGCAGGAAGCAGTTTGCAGCTGGTTTGGGCTGTCCTGCAATTGGGGCATGCTGCCAGCCGTTGCGAGCACGCTGCCTTCATCAGGGGAGATTGTAAACCAGACAGGGAGCCCGCTATTCCTGGCAAGCACCAGGCAGAGGCTGCCGTGATCCTGGCTTTCTGTGCCTGAAAAAGCACCTGCCTGCCATGGCAGAGGGGCAGTCTTTACCAGGACGCAGCTTTCTGGCTGTCTATCTTGCAGATATTTGTGTAGTGCTAAAAAGAAGCTGGTGCTGTATTCTTCCCTTCCCAGCAGGGAAAAGAAGGCTGTGTCATCTGCCAGGCCAGCCTTGTCCTGCATGGGGACCAGCAGGCCTGCAAAGGAAGAGGACAGAAAGCCGGCACAGGATGTACAGCGTCCTGATGGCAGGCTTTTGTGCAGAAGACGGACCAACAGGGCCTCTCGCAGCGTCTCATCCGGGAAAGCCTCTTTCAGGACCTGCATCAGGCCTGAGTGAAGAAGATACTGCAAATACCAGTAGGCATCGCCAAAGGTGAGGGATGCCTGGGCCCTGCCGCCGATAAGCCCGAGAGCTTCTTTTTCTCCGGAAGAGAGCATTCTGAAGGTATCCTGCTCTGCATCATAGTGAACAAGGCCGCGGCGCTGGGACAAAAAGATTCCGTTCCGCTTGTCCTCGCTCAGGCTGAGAATTTTTCCCAAAGGCTCGCGGACAACCTGTTTTGAATGGTATTTCCCGTCCGCAATATAGACGGTGTCCACTATGGACGCCGTACCCTGGGTGATGCTGCCATCCTTGTCCCTTGCCAGTTTCTGAACCTTGATGAACGCCATACAGCCCTCTCCTGCTGCAAATGGATAGTATCAGAAACAACTAAGCCAAAAAGACAGGAGAAACAAGCTGTCAGAAAAATATCAGTCTGTACGGATGTAGGTGCATTCCGCCATCGTCTGCCCTCAGGGCATACTCCAATGGCCAGGGCGGTTAAGAACGAATAAAATAGCCGCCCTGTTATGCAGAGACACAACGGGGCGGCCTGATATATCGTTTTTTTTCTGCCTAGCCTTTGGCGTGCTCAAGCAGTTCCTTGCGCGTAAAGAGGGACTGCAGCTTGTAGCCGTGCTCGGCCAGGTGGGCCTTGCCGCCTTCCTCGCGGTCAAGGATGCAGCATACGGCCACAATCTTGAGCC
>JAUMVQ010000032.1 GCA_030530085.1 Desulfovibrionaceae bacterium
GTGGCTCAAGCGTAAAAAAGGGTGGGGCTAGCCCCACCCTCTGAGCGGATACAAAAAAAGCTTATTCGAGTTTGCACGACTAGTAGTTGCTACTTCACCTCCAACACTTCCAGCAGCCCCACCCCAAACACGAGTCCAAAAACTAGCTACATCAAGCCCTCCACTCAAAATGCCTGTATTGTTGCTGGACTCAAGTTCTTTTGCGTCGCTACCCTGAGTAAGAGTAGCATAGCCTATGTAGATTTGTTCATACGAGCCGTTTGTTAGTGTTGCATTATATCCTGATGCTGCTACCTTTCCTGATTCATCAGGTGTACTGTTTTCTTTCCCGTAATAATCAGCAGCATGCACCGCTGTTGCTGCCAGGGGGCATGCCAGAAGCAGTACGGCAAGGCATGCAGTATTTGTCAATTTCATCCTGTTCTCCTTTCATTTTCAGCCTTGAAGGGAGCAGGTACACTTTTTTGCACTCTCTTCACCTTGCAAAAGCATAAAAGCAGTCCGTATTTGCCTCATTTCTGCTTCAGGTCCTTAACAATCTGAGATTAGAAACACTGACAGGAATGGAAAACATTCATTATTAGGCAGAAAAAAGATGCCGGACTGAATCAAAAGAAAAAAACCGGATTGATTTTACTTGAAAAAAAAAAAAAAACTGCAAGCATTTCATAGTATTAACATTATTTTACTAGTATTTAACAATTATGCCTGCAATCTGACCTACTTTCGGTGACTTACAAGGTGAAAAAGTCTTAAATGCCAGCTGTTTTTCTGGTTTATGCGTATGCTTGCAGGACAAAAAAAGACCCACGCTTGTAACGCAGGTCTGTTATTTTCCAAATGGTGCCGAGGGACAGAATCGAACTGCCGACACAGGGATTTTCAGTCCCTCGCTCTACCAACTGAGCTACCTCGGCACTGTGAGGCAATGGAAAGCTTTTATACTTTCACACTGGCTTTGGCAAGAGAAAATTTCAATTTTCTTAATTTTTTGTCACGCATCCGTTTTGAGCGTCAAAATCAGCTGTCCTCATCGCCAACCTTGAAACTGACCTTGATTTTAAAGAGGCGCGTAGCCGGCAGGTTGAGTATTTCCACTCCAGTCTTTGTCGTTATGGCATCAAGACGTTCCTGAATATACTCCCTGGATGGCCCTATGACGGTAAACCAGACATTATAGGCATGCTCGCGCTCATAATTGTGCGTGACGCCAGGCTCGGCATTGACCAGCTCGACAAACTTGTCCAGCACGTCGTCGGGCACCTTGGCGCCGCACAGCGTAGATACCCAGCCAAGTTTCTTGGACTGGAAGTTGGCGCCCATGCGGCGGATGATTTTCCCCTGCCTCAAGTCACGCACACGCTGCAGGGCTTCTTCCTCAGATATGCCTGTGCGCGCCCCTATCTCAGCATAGGGACGGTGACAAATGGGAAAATCTTCCTGAATGATGTCGAGAATCGCTTTGTCTGCGGCATCCATTTCTCTCATAGCATATACCCTGTCAGCATTTGTCCTTGCGCAGCTTCATGGGGATATAGGAGCACAGAGGCTCCTCTCCCATGTAGTTTCCGGTCATGCTGTATGCCCTGGCACGGCAGCCGCCGCATACCTTGTGGTATTCGCACACGCCGCACTTGCCTTCATACTCTGCCTGGTTGCGGAACTGCTTGAAGTAGCTGCTCTCGCGCCAGATCTTCGGGAACGGTGTCTTGCGCACATTGCCGCAGTCCAGTTCCAGGTAGCCGCAGGGCTGGACCTGCCCTGTATGGCTTATGAAGCAGAAGCCTGTGCCGCCAAGGCAGCCCCTTGTATGGGCATCCATGCCAAAATTGGCCATATCGACCGGCACGCCCTCTTCACGGGCCATCTGCCGCATAATGCGGTAGTAGTGCGGCGCACACGTCGCCTTGAGGTGCATCTTGGTGGTCTTGCGGAACTTGTAGAACCAGTGCAGGACTTCCTCGTACTGGTCTGCAGAGATAACCTGGTCGTTGATTTCTGCGCCGCGCCCTGTGGGCACAAGCAGGAAGATATGCCAGGCAGCTGCACCAAGATGCTCGCAAAGCTCAAATATCTTCTTGAAGCTGGCCAGGTTGTTCTTGGTGACGGTAGTATTAATCTGGAAGGGAACGCCGGCCTCAGTCAGGTAGCGCATGCCGCGCACCGAGGCATCAAAGGCGCCTGGCACGCAGCGGAAGCCGTCGTGGCTGGCTGCATCGGCAGCATCAATGGAGATGGAGCAGCGATCGACGCCTGCTTCCTTTATCTTCCTTGCCGTCTCAGGCGTAATGAGCGTTCCGTTGGGAGAAAAGGCGCATATCAGGCCTTTTTCATGGGTGGCCCGGACCAGCTCGTACACGTCAGGGCGCATCATGGGATCGCCGCCGGTGAAGATGACTATGGGCTTGCCCACCTGCGGGAAGGTTTCAATCAGGGCCATGGCCTCTTCATGGCTCAGCTCCCCGGGATAGGGTTCCATATGGGCCTCGGCACGGCAGTGCCTGCAGGCCAGGTTACAGGATCTTGTTACTTCCCAGGCAATGAGCCTGCAGGCAGGAGATCCGTCTTCAAGCACCTTGGGGCCCATTGGGCCGTGTCCTGTACCGTGTCCTCCGTGGGGACCGCCGGGATGGCCGGCCCCGGGCATGCCCACAGGCGCGGAATGGCAGTCAGCCCCGAGCGCACAGGCCGCAGGCATGCCGGATGTCATTTCAGCATTCATCGTGCAAGTCCCTTTTCCAGTACATATTCGGTGAAGTAGGTGATGATGCTGTCAGCACCGGCCCTTTTGAGTCCTGTCAAGGACTCCATGATGACACGCTGCTCGTCCACCCAGCCGTTCAGGCCGGCAGCCCTGATCAGGGCATATTCGCCGCTGACCTGGTAGGCACAGACATGCACGTCAACATTGTCGCGCACCATGCGCAGGATGTCGCCATAGGGACCGGCAGGCTTGACAATAAGGGCATCAGCCCCCTCGTCCAGGTCGGCAAAGACCTCGCGCAAAGCCTCGCGGCTGTTGCCGGGATCCATCTGGTAGGTCTTGCGGTCACCGCAGGCAGGAGCCGACTCGGCAGCATCGCGGAAGGGGCCGTAGTAGGCAGAGGCATACTTGGCAGCATAGGACATGATGGGCGTCATGGAGAGGCCATTGGCATCAAGAGCCTCCCTTATGGCAGCCACACGGCCGTCCATCATGTCGGAGGGAGCCACCATGTCCGAACCGGCCTGGGCCTGGCTCACTGCAGTCTTGGCAAGATACTCAAGGCTTGGGTCATTAAGCACTGTGCCCTGCTTGGTCAGGACGCCGCAGTGCCCGTGGGACATGTATTCGCAAAGGCAGACATCCGTAATAATAAACAGCTTGGGAAAACGTTTTTTCAGCTGGCGCACGGCCTGCTGCACAATGCCGTTCTCGGCATAGGCCTGGGAAGCCTGCTCGTCCTTTGCCTTGGGGATGCCAAAGAGAATGACAGAGTGCAGGCCGTTGTCCACGGCCTTTGCCACATGCTCTTCCAGCTTGCTTAAGGACAACTGGTACTGTCCGGGCATGGAGGCAATCTCCTTTTCCAGGGACTGGTCCTCTGTCTCCACCACAAAGTAGGGCATGATGAGATTTTCCCGCAAAACGGGAGCTGTCTCACAGAAGAAAGCACGCATTTCCTCCGTCTGACGCAGACGGCGACCGCGATAAAACGTCATCACAAACTGCTCCTTTTCCCTGCCGTAACACTAGCTTTCAGGCAGGAAACATATGCAAGCCCCTGGACAGGAGCAAACTCCGGTCCAGGGGAAAGTATTCTTCTTAAAAGGCTGCGGAGAGATACGCAGGCATGTACAGGCAAAAACTGCCTACTTGATGCCGATTTCCTCATCCGTGAGATAACAGGCCGGATCCTCGGCCCACTCGTCGCCGTAATAGGCTTCGGCGCGGGCACGGAAGTTGCCGCCGCAGATATTGAGGAACTGGCACTTCTTGCAGCGCCCGCCCACATGCTCCTTCTTGGACTTCATCTTGTGCAGAAGCTCGATGTTAGGATCGTCCCAGATCTGGGAGAAGGGGCGTTCCAGCACATTGCCAAAAACATGCTGGCGCCAGAACTGGTCGGCATGGACCTTGCCGTCCCAGGAAATACAGCCTATGCCGCGGCCGGAATTGTTGCCTTCATTGTACTGCAAAAGCCTGAAGACTTCCTCGGCACGCTTGGGATCCTCGCGCTTCAGGCGCATCCACAGATAGGGGCCGTCGGCATGGTTATCGACTGTGAGGATTTCCTTGGGCTTGCCCTCGTCAAAGCAGCGCCTGGTTTCGTCAATAATAAGGTCAACACAGGCCCTGGTTTCCTCATGATTAAGGTCTTCCTTAATCAGCTCGGATCCGCGGCCAGAGTAGACGAGATGGTAGAAACAGGCACGGGGCACTTCCAAATCACGTAGCAGGCTGAAGATGCCGGGGATTTCGGCCACGTTCTTCTTGTTGATAGTGAAGCGCAGGCCGACCTTGAGCCCTTCTGCCTTGCAGTTTTCCAGGCCTTCCAGAGCCTTGCGGAAGGCACCCTTGACGCCGCGGAAGTGGTCATGCACCTCTTCCATGCCGTCTAAGGAAATGCCCACGTAGGAAAGGCCTACATCGGCCAGTTCCTTGGCCTTGGACTTGGTGATCAAAGTGCCGTTGGTGGAGATGACGGCACGCATGCCGCGGGCCTTGGCATGGCTTGCCAGCTCAATCAGATCCTGCCGTACCAGCGGCTCGCCGCCGGAAAAGAGCATGACAGGACAGCCGTAGGCAGCCAGGTCGTCTATCATGGCCTTGGCAGTCTTGGTGTCAATGTCATCCACGCCGTCCAGGCTCACGGCCTGGGCATAGCAGTGCACGCAGCGCAGGTTGCAGCGCTTGGTCATGTTCCAGACCACCACCGGCTTCTTGTCCTTGGAAAACTGCAGCAAATGGGAAGGAAGCTGGCCTGACTGGCGTCCGTAACGCAAAACGTCTGCTTCTTCGGCCTGACCGCAATAGAGTTTGGAGATACCTATCATATCTGTATATCTCCCCCTGCATCCTGGAAGGACCGGGGGGATTCCTCCTTAAACTGTTCACTCAGGCGGCAGGGAAAAAAGCACCTGCCGCACCGTCGCATTCCGGAATCCGGAACTCATAAAGGGCTAGCCTAGCAGAATTTCCTTTATCCTGGCTATTGCATTTGTCACACCTGAGAAATCTGTTCCGCCGGCCTGGGCCATGTCCGGACGGCCGCCGCCGCCCTTGCCGCCCATGAGGGAAGATATCTCACGGACCAGGAGAGGTGCATCATGGCCATCCTGTGCCTCTTTGGACACAAAGACCAGGATAGAGACCTTTTCGCCTTCAGAGCCAAACAGGGCACACACTGCAGGTCCTGTCACACGGGAACGGATATCGTCCATCAGCGAACGCATGGCTTTTACATTGACGTTGCTGAGTGCGGCACTCATGAAGGAAATGCCCTTGATATCCTCGGCGTTTTTGACAATGTCCTCTGCAGAGACACTGGCTGCCTGAGCCTTCTCGCTGGCCTTTTCAAGCTTGCGCACCTTGGCCTGCAGGGCTTCCAGGCGCTCTTCCAGCTGCTCGGGCTTTGATTTGAGGGCATGGGACATTTTTTCCAGCACACGGCGCTGCGAGGAAACCAGTTCCAGGGCAGCAAGACCGGTAACTGCCTCTATACGGCGCACACCGGCAGCAACACCGCTTTCGCTGACAATGAGGAACTGCCCGGCCTCGCCTGTCCTCTTAAGGTGCGTGCCGCCGCAGAGTTCCTTGGAGAAGACGGCCTCGTCATCGCCCATGCTGACCACGCGCACGCTGTCGCCGTATTTTTCCTCAAAGAGATGGATGGCTCCGGAGGCCACTGCCTCGTCATGCCCCATGACCTGGGTGGTAACAGCCATGTCAGCCAGTATGGCCCTGTTGACAGTCTGCTCAACCTGGGCCAGTTCCTCGGGCGTCACGGCAGCAATATGGCTGAAGTCAAAGCGCAGGCGCTCGGGCGTAACCAGAGAGCCCTTCTGGTGTACATGGGTGCCAAGGACAGAACGCAGGGCAGCGTGCAGAAGATGCGTTGCAGAGTGGTTGCGTGCCGTTGCCAGGCGGTGCTCCTTGTCAACAGTGAGCATGACCTCGCGGTCCAGGAGCAGCGTGCCCTTTGTCACCTCAACCACATGCACATAGAGCGTGGGCTGGGGCTTGACCGTATTGAGGACCTTGGCCTCCATGCCGGCTTCCTCGTCAGACATGGTGCCGGTATCGCCTGTCTGGCCGCCGCCTTCCCCGTAGAAGGGCGTCACGTTGGTAACCACGTAGCCTTTTTTGCCCTTCTCAAGCGAGGGGATGCTCATGCCTTCCTCATCAAGCAGTGCCACGATCCTGCCCTCTGCAGCCAGGGTGTCATAGCCCACAAAACGACTTTCCATGCCGTCTTCGGCCAGCCTGGCAAAAACTGAGCTGCCATCGTCTGCGCCCTGTCCCAAAAGGCCGCCCTTCTTCAGGCTTTCCTTGGCCCTGGCGCGCTGGGCAGCCATAAGCGTGTTGAAGCCGTCTTCATCGACAGCAAAGCCCTGCTTGAAGCAGACATCACTCACGATATCTAAGGGGAAGCCGTAGGTGTCGGCCAGCTGGAAGCAGACTTCCCCTGGAATGGTCTTCTCGCCCTTGGCCTTCAGTTCCTCTATTTCGCCTTCAAGCAGGCGGAGGCCCTTGGCCAGGGTACGTGAGAAGCGCACTTCTTCCTGATGGACCACGCGGGCGATAAAGTCCTCATTTTCCTTCAGCTCGGGATAGTCATCCCCCATGCACTCCACGACCTTGCCCACAATCTTGTACAAAATGGGGTCTTCCACGCCCATGAGCGTGGCAAAGCGCAGGGCGCGGCGCAACAGGCGGCGCAAAACGTAGCCCCTGCCCTCATTGGAAGGCAGTGTGCCGTCAGCAATAAGGAAGGCCGCTGCACGGCTGTGGTCTGCAATAACGCGCAGGGCCGTATCCACATCATTGGTGTCGGGGTCGCTGAAGGAATAGGTCACATTGGCCAGGCTGGCAGCATACTGGATAATGTCCTGGAAGAGGTCGGAGTCAAAGTTGGACTTCTTGCCCTGGCAGACGGCAGCTATGCGCTCAAGGCCCATGCCGGTATCAATATTGGGCTTGGCAAGGGGCACGCGCGTGCCATCAGGCTGCTGATCGTACTGCGTAAAGACCAGGTTCCAGATTTCCAGGAAGCGGTCGCAGTCGCACTTGCCGATGCCGCAGTCAGGTCCGCAGGACAGGCTTTCACCCTGATCAATGTAAATTTCGGAACAGGGACCGCAGGGACCGGTGTCGCCCATGGTCCAGAAGTTGTCCTTTTCGCCCATGCGCACAATGCGGCTCTCGGGCAGCCCGGCAACTTCCTTCCAGATGGCGGCAGCCTCGTCGTCATCCCTGTAAACGGTCACCCACAGCTTGTCCTTGGGCAGTTCCAGTTCCTTGGTGCAGAATTCCCAGGCCCAGGTAATGGCTTCCTTCTTGAAATAGTCGCCAAAGGAGAAGTTCCCCAGCATCTCAAAGAAGGTGTGATGCCTTGCGGTGCGGCCTACGTTTTCAAGGTCATTGTGCTTGCCGGAGACGCGCAGGCATTTCTGCGAGGTGGTAGCGCGCGTATAGCCGCGGTTTTCCTCGCCGGTAAAGCATTTCTTGAACTGCACCATGCCGGCATTGGTAAAGAGCAGTGTGGGGTCATTCGGCGGAATGAGGGGAGCGGACGGAACAATTTCATGCCCGTGTTTCTTGAAAAACTCTAAATAACGACGACGTATTTCCTTAGGACTAAGCATATAAATGTGCTCCGTACAACACTGACTGCCTGTACGCCCGGCCGGCACCGCAAGGTACCGGCCAGGACTTTACAGTATTATTTTACTCACCGAACTCATTGTAGTCCTGCGGCCCGTCGGAGGCTGCAAAGGACTTGTCTGCCGGTTCCACGATGTTTTCCGTTTCCATAGGCTGCGGCTCGCCCAGCGGGGCGACTGTATTGGCCTCAGCCTCATTGATGCTCGGCATGCCCAGGAATGCGCGCACATCGTTTTCAATGCGGGTCCTGAGCTCAACGTCCTCATTGAGGAGCTCGCGCACTCTTTCGCGTCCCTGCCCCAGCTTTTCGCCCTTGTAGGCAAACCAGGAGCCGCTCTTGTCCACGATGTCCCCGGCTATGCCGAGATCGATAAGCTCGCCGGCACGTGAAATGCCCGTGCCGTACATGATGTCAAAGTTGGCCGTCCTGAATGGCGGCGCCACCTTGTTCTTGACAACCTTCACCTTGGTGAGGCTGCCCATGGGATTGTCCTTGCTGTCCTTGATGGTTCCGACACGCCTGATGTCGATGCGGACAGAGGAGTAGAACTTGAGCGCATTGCCGCCCGTAGTCGTCTCGGGGTTGCCCACGTAGGGACCGTTGCCAATCTTCATGCGGATCTGGTTGATGAAGACGACGGCTGTGTTTGAGCGGTGAATGGTGCCGGTCAGGCGGCGCATGGCATGGGACATGAGGCGGGCATGGCCGCCAACCTGCATGTTGCCCAGATCCCCGTTGAGCTCGCTCTGGGGCACAAGGGCTGCCACCGAGTCAATGACCACCAGCTCCACGGCTGCGGAGCGGACAAGCATGTCCGCTATCTGCAGGGCCTGCTCGCCGTAGTCAGGCTGGGACACCAGCAGTTCGTCCGTGTTGACGCCCAGAGCCTTGGCATAGGACACGTCAAGGGCATGCTCGGCATCAATGAAGGCGCAGGTGCCTCCGCGTTTCTGGCACTCGGCAATCAGGTGCAGGGTAAGGGTCGTCTTGCCCGAGGATTCAGGGCCGAATATTTCGGTTACCCTGCCGCGCGGGATGCCGCCGACGCCAAGGGCAAGGTCCAGCCCTATTGATCCTGTGGGGATGACCGGAATGCTGGCCACGCTGTTGTCGGACAGGCGCATGACCGATCCCTTGCCAAACTTCCTCTCAATAGTGGTCAGGGCTGTGGCAAGGGCGTTGCTTCTGGCATCATCCGCTGTGGATACAGCTTTTTTTGTTGCCATAATAAACTCCAGATTTTGTTAAAAAAAATAACAGCCATAGACAATTCTAAACACTAAATTTTACCATTCCTTTTATAGCAAGGCAAGCACCCTTTCAGCCATGCACTGTCACTGAAAAAAGAGAGGAAATGCGCACAAGCTGTTCCTTTTTCAGCCCTGATCCGTTTGTCTTTCCCGGGATGCGGCTATTTTTGTTCTTGTGAGCTTTGCCTAATACAGTTACAAATTCACTTTTCATACGTCAGGGGCTTTCCCTTCACACATAAAGGACAGTCCCACTTCTTGTCCGGTACCTATTTTCAGGCTTTATTTTTATCCCCAAAAATTTCCCATGATAGACGGTGTTGTTCTTTTTTCAGGCGGCCTTGACAGCCTGCTCACTGCCAGGCTGCTTATGGAGCAGGGGCTGAACGTGCGCTGCCTGCACTATGTCTCGCCCTTTTTCGGTTCTCCCAATGCCCAGGCGCACTGGCAGCGCCTGTACGGCGTAGATGTCGAGATAGCCGATGCCGGCCCCCAGATAGTCAGCCAGATCAACAGCTGGCCTGATCACGGCTTTGGCAAGGTGATGAACCCCTGCGTTGACTGCAAGATCATCCTGCTGCGGCTGGCCAGGCTGCGCATGGAGGAACTGGGCGGCAAGTTTGTCGCTACCGGCGAAGTCCTCGGGCAGCGCCCCATGTCCCAGCGCAGGGACATCATGAACCGCATCATGCATGAGGCAGGCGTGGACGATCTTCTTTTGCGCCCCTTGTGCGCCCAGCATCTGGCACCCACGCCCTGCGAGCTGTCAGGACAGGTTGACCGCAGCCGCCTTCTGGCCATTCACGGCAGGGGGCGCCTGGATCAGCTGGCCCTGGCCGAAAAATACGGCTTCAGCGAAATTCCGTCCCCAGGCGGCGGCTGCCGCCTGACAGAGCGGGAAAATGCGCGCCACTACTGGCCATTGCGCATGCACAGGAAGGATGCCTCTGTAGAGGACTATATGCTGACCGGCTTCGGGCGGCAGCTGTGGCATGCAGAAGATGCTGCTGCCTACTGGATGGTGGCAGCACGCAACAACAAGGACAACGGGCGCCTGCGCGAGGCCCAGAAGGATCACGATCTGCTCATCGGCCTCTGCGATCTGCCAGGCCCCCTTGCCCTGCTGAGAGACGGGGCAGACTGGCCTAAGGACATACTGCAGAGAGCCTGTAGCCAGTTCCTTTCCTACGCACCAAAGGCCGCAGGCCTGGATTCTGCCAGGGTGTGGCTCAAGGCCTGCGACGCAAGCCAGGAAATTCTGGACTGCAAGCCGGATCTCACCAGAACCTTTTTCACCCGCCCGACCTGGGAAGAGATCAAGGCCGAAAAGCACGCCATTGCCAGCAAAAAAGAGGCAGAGCGTATCGAGCAGAGGCAGAAGGAAAAGGAAGAACGCTACCAGAGGCGCTGCCAGCAGCAAAGCCAGAGCAGCACAGAACAGCAAGGATAGAGGATAAGCTAATGGATACAAAATATATCGTCATCAAGTTCGGCGGCCATACCATGACAGATCCTGCCCTGAGGGATGCCTTTGCACAAGATCTGGCACCGCTGGCAGCCAGCGGCCGCCAGTGCGTTGTCGTTCATGGCGGAGGCCCGCAGATTTCTTCCCTGCTTGAAAGGCTTTCCATCCCCTCACGCTTTGAGCAGGGGCTGCGCGTCACCGACGATGCAGCCATGCAAGCCGTGGAAATGGCCCTTTCCGCCCAGGTCAACAAGGAGCTTGTTACTGCCATGACAGCTGCCGGCGCTATGGCCTGCGGCATCAGCGGCCGTGACGGGGCCCCCCTTCTTAAGGCAAGGGTACGCGACAAGAAGCTCGGCCGCGTTGGCGATGTCACTGAGGTTCATCCCGATCTTATAGCCTGCCTTGTCAGCGGCGGTTTTGTGCCTGTTGTCTCTCCCATTGCCGAAGATGAGCACGGAGGAGCCCTCAATATCAATGCCGACACGGCAGCCGGTGCCATAGCCGGTGCCCTTCAGGCTGAGTTTTTTGTTCTCATGAGCGACGTGCCGGGCGTTCTGGATGCAGACAAAAAGCTTCTGCATGAACTGACTGCTCAAGATATCCAGGCCTTAAAGGACGAAGGCACCATACAGGGCGGCATGATCCCCAAGGTTGACTCCTGCCTGCACGCCCTGAGCAAAGGCTGCAGCAAGGCCCTTATCCTGAACGGAGCTGAAAAATCGGCCCTGCGCCGCCTGCTTGAGGGCGAAACCGGGCTTGGCACCGTCATCCGCTCTTAAATCCGCTACAGCCTGTGCAGTATCCTTTGCCCCTGCCTGCCATAGTGCAGGGGCAGAGGATATATGTCAGAAAAAGTTTACGTGCCCCGGAGAAAGGTGTCTGTCAGCCAGGTCCTTAAGCCATTCCCAGGCTTCTTCAACTACATAGAAGCGCAGGGCATTGTCGCCGGCCAGCAGGTTTTCATCGACAAATGAGGCAAACTTTCCCTGCAGCGTCCTGTCTATGTTCCTGGTAATTTTGGGAATGTCTGGCATCCCCCCGGACAGGAGGTCATACAGCTCCGTCCTGAAGGAATGCAGGCTTTCATCCCGGACTTCCACAACGCCTGTCATGGTATCGGCTGCAAGGCCTGCCAGACGGAGCAGTACTACAACCGTGCGGCAGAAGGTGTCTCCGCGCCAGGGGAAAAGATAGATAGTGCTACTGGATATGAGCACCGGTGTCTCGTTAAGCCCCATGTTCAGGAACGTCCTGCGCCCTTCCTTCATCATGTTCCTGGCCATATAGGAGCAGTATACTTCAGGGATAGCGCCTTTTACGTACAGCTCGCGCATTTTCTGGCGCACACGGTCATGCACGCTCATCCCGAACCTGCCGAACCTGGGCGCCTCGCCATACGTGTCCCTGTCAAGCTGAATGGTCATGGCAGCATCATCTGTGTACAGAACACGCCAGGCCCTGCCGGCAAAAATAATGCGCTGGCCCTCATCCAGGGGCTCGTCCACAGGAAGCCTTCCCAGTATCTTGCTGTTGCTTACAAGCGTATATTCCTGCGCATGCCTGAAGGCTGTCAGAAAATCAGTGCCGGAGACGATCTGCTGTCCTGTTTCCGTGAGCCTGAGCTCGCTGTTTTCCTCTCTTTTAATAAGCTCCCTCTTGTGAAGCCCCTTGAGAAAAACCATAAAGTCGTCCTGCGTCACCGCAAAGGGGCCGGTTGCGCACAAAAGGCCGTACAATGCTGAGGGCCTGACGCCGTCATATTGCGCAATCACGGACAATACCTGCTGGGCCAGCGTTGAATAGTGCGGCCTTGCCTGTGCACAGGGCTCGTTCCAGCCTTCCTTTACAAGGCTCAGCACAGCCAGCGTCTGGAAAAGCCCCATGCGGAGCCTGTCCTGGACAGCTGCCTTGTTGTTCATACGTCCTTCAAGCAGGAAAATGCGCAGCAGCGGCGTTTCGCCGCGCCGTCCGGTACGCCCGATCCTCTGCCGCATGCTGGCAACAGAACCTGGTGCATCCAGCTGGGCTATGCTGTCCATATTGCCTATGTCTATGCCCAGCTCTAACGTCATGGTGCAGACAGCTGTTGCCGGCTTTTCTCCCTGCAGGCGGTGTTCCAGGCTCTGGCGGAATTCCTGTGACAGGCTGCCGTGATGCGGGAAAAACTCAGCCTCCCGGCCTTCTTCCTTGCATAACTTTGCCAGTGCCGCGGCAATCTCCTCAGTCCTGCGGCGCGAGTTTGTAAAAATGAGGTTATGCCCGCCTGCCAGCAGCCGGTACAGATCCTGAATGAGCTGTTCCAGGCCCTTTTCCTCAACGAACTTGCGCATATAGGGAGGAACGTCAAGGTAGGTGCGCACCTCAAACCTGGCACGGCACTCGTCCTGGGTGCTCACTACCGTACAAGGATAGTCGTTACGGTGTGGGCGCAGGCGCTCCACCATTTCATCGGCACTGCCAAAGGTGGCGCTTAAGGCAATTCTTGGCACTGTCCTTCTGAGCATGACCTCAAGGCGGCGCAAAAGGGAGAGCAACTGGAAGCCCCGCTCGCTGTCAGCCAGGGAATGGAATTCGTCAATGATGACGTATTCAAGATCGTTAAACAGGGTATAGCAAAGAGAGGTATGCCTCAGCAGAAAGCCTTCCAGGGACTCGGGCGTGGTCATGAGCACGCCGCGGGGATCGGCAAAGTAGGCACTTCTGTCTTCCCATGACATGTCACCGTGCCATGCTGTAACCGGAAGGCGCAGTGCCTCGGCAAGGCTTAAAAGACGCCTTCTCTGATCATTAATCAGCGCCTTGAGCGGGCTTATGTACAGGATGGACGTGCTTTTTGCCCCTGTGCGTATGGCTGAAAAGGCCGGCAGAAATGCGGCCTCTGTCTTGCCCGACGCCGTGGCTGCAGAAATGATGACATCCCTGTCCTTTGCCAGGACAGGGGGCAGGCTCTTTTCCTGTATAGGACGCAGCGTGGTCCAGCCCTGCTGGTTGACCCAGCTGCGGACCTTGTCAGAAAGCAGTAAAAAAGGAGACTGCACAGATTGTTCGTCCATTTGCCGCCTCCTCTTTATTGCTCCAAAAAACAGATCAGCCTGGTCACAGGCTAGAACTGCAGGGTACGATCTATCCTGGCCAGTGTTTCTTCCCTGCCAAGGAAGGCCATGATGTCATGCAGGTGGGAACCGCCCATAAAGCCCACAAGAGCTGTGCGCAGGGCCGGTGCAATCTGCTTGAAGGTCAGGCCGTTGGCAGCAACAAAATCGTTGAAGGTCTTTTCCAGGGAAGGACCGTCAAAGTCGCTGCAGCCTGCCAGAACAGGCTTGAGATTGGCCAGGCGCTCCTTGGTCTCGTCATTTATCTGCTTGGCAACGACCTTTTCATCGTATTCAAGCTCGTCAGCCTTGGCCAGCATGGGCTTGAAGCTGGCAGCCAGTTCCACCAGGGTCTTGGCCCTGTCGCGGAAGAGCACGCACAGGCCTTCCAGGCGCTCCTGGGCAATTTCACCGTAGCCGCAGTCAAGCACAAAGGGCTGTACCAGCCTGGCCAGTTCGGCAACAGGCAGGTTGCGCATGTAATGGGCATTGAGCCACTGGAGCTTGTTGACATCAAAGCGGGCTGCAGACGGGTTGAGGTGGGTACCGTCAAAAAGTTCCACCAGTTCTTCCAGGCTGAATATTTCCTGATCGCCGTGGGACCAGCCAAGACGGACCAGGTAGTTTACCAGGGCCTGGGGCAGCAGGCCGTCCTTTTCATACTCGATGACAGCCCTGGCACCATGGCGCTTGGAGAGTTTGGCACCATCCTGTCCCAGTATCATGGGAACATGGCCAAAGATCGGCTCCTTCAGGCCAAGGGCACGGTAGATAAGGATCTGGCGCGGCGTGTTGGACACATGGTCATCGCCCCTGATGACGTGGGTAATGCCCATTTCATAGTCGTCCACAACGACAGCCATATTGTATGTGGGCGTGCCATCGGCGCGCTGTATCACCATGTCGTCCAGTTCGGAGACGTCCACACTGATACGGCCCTTGACCATGTCGTCAAAGACAATCTTGCCCTCGGAGGGGCATTTCAGGCGCACGCAGGCACCTTCGGCAGGACCATGCCCCAGTTCTCGGCAGTGTCCGTTGTAGCGTGGCTTTAAGCCCATCAGCTTGGCCTTCTCGCGCATGGCATCCACTTCCTCGGGCGTACAGGTGCACCAGTAGGCCTGGCCGGTATCAAGTAGCTTTTGCACATATTTCCTGTAAAGGTCCATGCGCTGTGTCTGGTAGTTGAGCTCCCCGTCCCATGAGAGGCCGAGCCAGCGCATGGAAGCCAGGATGGAATCCGTATATTCCTGCTTGGAGCGCAGAAGATCGGTATCCTCAATGCGCAGATGGAACTGGCCCTTGAAATGACGGGCCATAAGCCAGCAGAAAATAGCTGTACGGGCGCCGCCTATATGCAGATGCCCTGTAGGGCTCGGAGCGAAACGGGTTACAACGTTCATGATATATGTACCTTTGAAATTGGGCTGAAAGCAAAAAAAAATCCCGCCGGGATACTTCGGGCTGTGACGGAGCACTTATCCGCCAGATGCCATAAACTATAACCTTATATTTATAGCTGATTTTTTCTGTTTTCGCAACGTGCGAAAAATGCAACAGGCCCTGTGCATAAGCCTCTGGCATGTTATCTCAGCTGGATATAATTAACAATAATTCAAGTGGTTAGACAGACTAGTAGCATTTCTGCCAGGCTGCTTCCTGAAACAGCCTGAAGATATCAGAACCGCCCAGTTCGGCCTGCAAGGTCCTTTCTGCATCTGCCTGAAAGTCCTTGCTTATCCAGGCTGTTTTGCATACTTTGACTACGGCTCATAAGGGATAGGCAGATCCGCCGCAAGGAGGGTATGCCTATGTTAAA
>JAUMVQ010000260.1 GCA_030530085.1 Desulfovibrionaceae bacterium
ATCAAGTGGGCCGGCGCCGGTGACATCGTGGCCCTGGTCGGCCTGAAGAACTGCTCCACCGGTGACACGCTGTGCGACGAAAAGCGTATCGTCAAGCTGGAATCCCTGCATATTCCGGATCCCGTTATTGAAGTCGCCATCGAGCCCAAGACCAAGAGCGACCGTGACGCCCTGTCCGCTGCCCTCAACAAGCTGGCCAAGGAAGATCCTTCCTTCCGCGTGAAGGGCGACGAAGAAACAGGCCAGACCCTGATTGCCGGCATGGGCGAGCTCCATCTGGAAATCATCGTTGACCGCCTGGTGCGCGAATTCAACGTCAACGCCAACGTGGGCAAGCCTCAGGTTGCCTACCGCGAGACCATCGGCACTCCTGCCAAGTCTGACCTGAAGTACGCCAAGCAGTCCGGCGGCCGCGGCCAGTACGGCCACTGCGTGATTGAGATCGAACCCAATCCCGGCAAGGGCTATGAGTTCATCAACTCCATCACCGGCGGCGTAATTCCCAAGGAATACATTCCTGCTATCGACAAGGGCATCCAGGACGCCATGAAGAGCGGTGTCGTGGCCGGCTTCCCCTGCGTTGACATCAAGGTCAACCTGGTGTTCGGTTCCTACCACGAAGTTGACTCCTCAGAGCAAGCCTTCTATGTGGCCGGCTCCATGGCCATCAAGGACGCCATGAAGAAAGCCTCTCCCGAGCTGCTTGAGCCCATCATGGACGTGGAAGTCGTTACCCCCGATGAATACCTGGGTGACGTCATGGGCGACCTCACCGGCCGCCGCGGCCGCGTGTCCGCCATGGAAGCCCGCTCCGGCGGTGCCCAGTCCGTCCGCTGCCAGGTGCCCTTGGCCAGCATGTTCGGCTATGCAACAGACCTGCGTTCCAAGACGCAGGGCCGTGCTTCCTTCACCATGCAGCCCGACCACTACGAACGTGTTCCTGCCAACATTGCTGAAGAAATCAAGAGCGCCCGCGCCTAGTTTCTTCCGGCAAGTTTAAAGCAGTATTATCAGGGCGGCATCCTCATTGCAGGCATGCCGCCCTTTTTTCGATATGTACGGAGACAGCAATGCAGACAAATGATTTGCCCCAGGGCTTTATGGCCGGGGCAGCTCAGGCCGGCTTCAAGGCCAAGGACAGGGATGACCTTGGCCTTATATTCTCTACATGTGATGCAGTGGCAGCCGGCGTGTTCACTACCAATGTTTTCAAGGCAGCCCCTGTCCTGGCCTGCCAGGAAATTTTGAAAAACCATACAACAGCCAGGGCCATTGTCGCCAATTCAGGCCAGGCCAATGCCTGCACCGGAGAAGAAGGCCTTAAAAACTGCCATGCCACCCAGAAGATGATTGCCGAAAGGCTCGGCATTGATGCGGACGCAGTGCTTACCATGTCCACCGGCGTCATAGGCGACCAGCTCAAGATGGACAAATGGACAGCAGCTGTGCCGGATCTGGTGGCAAGCCTGGGCAGCCGTGATGCTGAAGGCTTTACCAGGGCCTTTATGACCACGGATGCCTTTCCCAAGTTTGCCTCCAAGGATATCCAGCTGTCCGGCGGCACAGTGCGTCTCACAACCATGGCCAAGGGTGCCGGCATGATCTGCCCCAACATGGCCACCATGCTCTGCGTCTGCCTCACCGATGCCGTGGTGGAACCGGAAAGCTGGCAGTCGCTCTTTGCCAGATGTGCTGACAGGACCTTCAACCGCGTCAGCGTTGACGGCGACACATCCACTAATGACACCATACTGGCCCTGGCCAACGGTGCCTCAACAGTTTCCATTACAGCACCGGAAGATGCTGCCATCTTTGAAAAGGAGCTGACAGACATTCTGAGGACAACCGCCCATATGCTGGTCAAGGACGGCGAAGGCGCCACCAAGGTCATGCATATCCATGTGCAGGGTGCCGATTCCGATGCCGATGCCGAACAGATTGCCCGTACAGTGGGTCATTCCCAGCTTGTCAAAACGGCCATCTACGGCAGGGATGCCAACTGGGGCCGCATAGTGGCAGCCATCGGGCGCAGCGGCGTGCGCATGCGTCCTGAAGACGTGTCAGTCTCCTTGTGCGGCGTTGACCTTTTCCGGAACGGACAGCCCCTTGGCGGCAATTTTGATGCCCAGCTGGAAGGCCCCCTGCAGAAGGAAGACATTCCGATAGAGATCAGTGTCGGCAAGGGCCCGGGAAGCTACCTGCTTGAGGCCTCTGACCTCAGCATTGGCTACGTCAAGCTGAATTCCGACTACCGGTCCTAAAGATCCTGATAAAGATCCAGGGTCAATTTGTTAAATCGTGGAATGAGGCTATCGACTCAGGCAAGGCTGTGCCAGCTGTCACGGTAGTCGTACCAGCCTGACATCCTAAAATCCCAGTACCAGAGAGAGTGGTAACGCCACCCCGCATCCATCTCCTACCAGGGGGCTTGAGTGCCCCCATTCTCGGAGATTGGCTGCGGGGGATAATGCTATCGACTCAGGCAAGGCTGTGCCAGCTGTCACGGTAGTCGTACCAGCCTGAC
>JAUMVQ010000261.1 GCA_030530085.1 Desulfovibrionaceae bacterium
GTCCTTCTGCCTGTCCTTGGGAATGTTATTGCCTGCATACAGGCTGGCAAAGCCGGCCCTTTCCTCAATGACAAGGCCGTGGTCAGGCAGGTTTTTATCAGGCAGATGCAGGAACAAGCCTGCACCTGCCTGCGCCCTTAAGGAGAGGCCGGGATCGGCCTTTGTCCAGACTAGCCCTGCAGCCAGCATGCGGCTGCCAAAGGGACTGAAAAGAGATTTGTTTGTGCCTTTGAAGGGGAAGAGGAAGACAGTGCCTTCAGGGAACGAAGCATTGCCGGCCTGGCTTGCGGACAAGCTGGCTGCCTGGATGCAGTTCGGGCTGCCATTCTGGCTGCTGCCGGCCTGAGAATTGTCCTCTTCCGCTGTTCCGCATGTATTTGTCCCTTCCAGGGAGAGGGAAAGCGTGGAAAGGGAATGAGTGGACAGGGAAAGATTTGCTTTTTCAGACATTGTCAGCGCCCTCCAGTTCTATGCTGATAACAAGCAGCGTCTTTTTGGCATCGGCAGATCGTCCTGCATGCAGAAAGCCCACGCTGTTCTGTGCTTCCTGTGCATCCTGCTCAAAGCCTGCCAGCATCAGCGTCTGGCCCCTCTTGAGGCGGGTACGCTGGCTGAATGCCCTGGTGGCCACCTGCGGCAGCTGCACATAGACGTTGTCCTTCTCGATGTTGGTCATGCCCTCCAGGGAGGACAGGGTTATGCTGTACTGCAAGAGCACATGGCTGTCCGGCAGCACGTGCGGCACTATGGTCATGGCAAAGCCTGTGGTCACCTCGCCAGGCGTGATCTCAGTGCTCTGGTCGTACTGGGTGGTGGATCGCGTCATGCCGGCCAGATAGGCGTGCCTGCGTATGGCCTGCACCGGAAAGGGCTGGTTGTTGAGCACAAGGCCTGAGGCCGAGGTCAGCTGCGTGGCCCGTCCCCATTTGTTGAGGGCCTCAAGAAAGCCTGCTGATCCGGCCAGGGACCCCTTGACTATGCTTACGCCTGCCATGTCAGAGGCAGCCTGCGCGGCAGATCCTGCTTCCACAATGGCATCAGGCGAGGTGAAGAGGGCCTTCATGCCGGCATTGAAGGAGCTGGTGTCATTCACTTCCAGGGCATAGACATGGACGCGCATGGCCACCTGCCTCTCAAGCCTGGCATTAATCTGGCTTATGCACTTCTCGATGATGCGCATGCGGGCATAGGTGTCGCGCACGGTGATGGTGCCTGCAGCCTGGTTGACTGAGCAGGTTCCCTCTTTTGAGAGCAGCATGCGCACGGACTTTTCGGTGTCGGCCCAGATATCAAGGGCAGTCTTGGTGGTATTGGTCTGGGCAGTCTCGCCCTGGCTGTCGCCGCCTGAGACTGTGCTGTTGATGTTGGAGCTGTTCTGGGAAGTGGTCTTGGTGCCGCGGCTCTTGTTGGAGATGCTTGATTCCCAGGCTATCTGCCCTGTGAGGGCTGACAGCACAAAGGTCCTGACCTGCATGGCTGAGAAGGTGACGCTTTTGGCCTGCTCGTCATAGTCAAAGCCGTAGCCTGACTGTGAGGCTATGAGCTCAAGCAGGCCGCGCAGGGTGCCTGTGTAGCTGATGTCCAAGAGATCCGGCAAAGGCATGGAGGCTGGCAGCAGATCCGGCAGCAGGGCGGCTTCGTCCTGAGAGAGGGAAGATGCGGAGATGGCATTTCCGGACAGGGCAGGGCTATCATGGCCAGTGTTATGTGCAGCACTGCCTATGTCCCCTTCCCTGGCCACGTGCACCGTTACCGGGGCAAGCTTGCTCAAGGATGCCGCAATGTCCTCAAGGCTGCCTTTCTGGCGCAAGGTGACCCTGGTGCGCATGAGGGCAGTGTCCAGCTTGTCGCTTTGCAATGGCACAAGGTGCCCGCTCACATAGGGCGCATCTGAGGCTTCAAAGGTGCTCCTGCCCAGGTGCCTGTCAAAATCGGCACTGGCAGCCTTCACTTCCTCTGGTGTCGGCGCACTGACCTCGCGGGAGGCGCAGCCTGCCACTATGAAAAGGCAGAATATAAGGACAAGGAGCGGCAGGAGGCGGGCTGGCAAAAGGCCTGTCAGGCGGCTTGCCAGAAGGCTTGCCGGACGGGGTTCCGGACGGCTTTTATGGCGGTTGTCCAGAAGGATTTGCAGGCGGCTTTCCAGAAGGCTGTTAGGGCGGCCGGAAGCCAGATCGCCAAGGAGCGGTCCTTTTGCGCCCGGGTTCTGGGCTGTTATTTTTGCTGGCATCAGCGATCCTCCACGATGAGAACGTTATTGCCCTTGTAGAGCCTGGCAGTGTAGGGCGATCCTGTGGCCTTGAGCCCCTCAAAGAGGGTTTTGACGGCCTCTTCAAAGTTCCCCTCAAAGCAGGCGCCTGTCTCAAGATCCAGATCCGTGTCCGGCTTCCAGACAAGGGCCGTACCCTTTCTCTGGGCCCAGGATCCAAGCTGCAGGCGCAGCGAGCCCGGGCCTATCTGCCAGTACTCGGCAGGAGCCGCAGGAGGCGTTGCAGAAGG
>JAUMVQ010000262.1 GCA_030530085.1 Desulfovibrionaceae bacterium
CGCATAATTTTGATGAAAGTCCTTATTACGCCCCGTTCATTTGGCAAAAGCAATGCAGATCTCTTTACCCAGATTGAGAAGATGGGCTTTGAGATAGTCCGCAACGACACAGGCGCCATTCTTTCAGAAGAGGCCATGTGCGAGAAAATAGCTGATTGCGAAGCCGTTATCCTCGGCGTGGATCCCTGCAATGCAAACGTACTGGCCCATGCCCCGAAACTGCAGGTCATAGCCCGTTATGGCGTTGGCCTGGACAATGTGGCCATGGACGTGTGCCAGAGCAGGAATATCCTGGTAGAGCGCACGCTGGGCGCCAACAGCAATGCCGTGGCTGACTATGCCTTTGCCCTGATGCTGGCCTGCGCCCGCAAGGTTGTCACCATTGATGCCGCCTGCAGGAAAAAGGACTGGGGCAAGCAGACCGGGATCGATATCTATGGCAAAACGCTTGGCATCATAGGCCTTGGCGCTGTGGGCAAGTGCGTTGCCAGAAGGGCCGCAGGCTTTGGCATGAAGATCCTGGCATCTGATCCCTATTTTGACCAGAACTTTGCCGCATCCTGCGGTGTGACTGCTGCCAGCATCGACGAAATCTGCGCCAGTGCGGATGTTATTTCCCTGCACACTGTGCTGAACGACGAGACAAGGAATCTTATGAGCAAGGAGCGCATTGCTTCTTTGAAGAAGAACTGCATCCTGATCAATACCGCCCGCGGCGAGCTTGTTGACGAGGCCGCCCTGCTTGAGGCCCTTTCCTCAAAAGCCATCTACGCTGCAGGCCTTGATGTCTTCAGCTCCGAGCCTCCGGCCGATGAACGCTGGTATACCCTGGACAATGTCGTGCTGGGCTCCCACACATCTTCTTCTACAGTAGGCACGACCAACTGCATGGGCCAGATGTGCGTCGATACCCTGAAAAAGGTCTTCGGCAAGTAGCCTGAGAGCTATTTTTCAATACAGACAAAAAGCCCCGGACATGTACCATGCCCGGGGCTTCCTTATTGCTGTTTTGCCAGACGTCTATTTGGTGACATTGCCTATGCGCGACCAGCGGATATTGGTGAGGCTTTCCCATGACCAGTAGATAATGCGTGACTTGGCCACGACAGCCTTTCTGTGCACAAAGCCCCAGAAGCGGGAGTCCATGCTGTTGTCACGGTTGTCGCCCATGACAAAGAAATTGTCGGCAGGGACGGTGACAGGACCGAAATTATCGCGGGTGGGGATGACCTTGTCCGGCTCGGTATGGCGGATATAGCTTTCCTGCACCGGCTCGCCGTTGCGGTAAAACTGCTTGTTGCGTATTTCGATAATATCGCCGGGCACGCCCACGACACGCTTGATGAAATACGTATCAGGATCCCTGGGGTACTCCAGAATGATGATCTCCCCGCGTTCCGGAGCCCTGCCGTCATAGATGGAAATGTCGGTAAAGGGAATTTTCAGCCCGTAATCAAACTTTGTTGCCAGGAGCTGATCGCCCACAAGCAGGGTATCTCTCATTGACTCAGAGGGAATTTTGAAGGGCTGTACGACAAAAGTCCTGATGAGCATGGCCAAAGCCAGGGCCACGACAAGCGTCTGCAAAAAATCAAGCCAGGCCGGTTTGTTTTTTTTCGATTTGGAGCTGTCAGACAGATAGGTTACCATAAAAATCCTCTGGGCATCCGTCCTGTACAGGCGGATCCCCGGCGCTTAAGCAGTGCCTTGCAAAACAAATATGAAAAAAGAGGCTGGGCGGTCATGCCTGACGGCCTTGCCAGGGGCGCAGACAAAAAAAGTCCGCAGTCACACCGCAACTTGTATACAGCCCGTATCAGAAGTGCGTATATTGCCCTTTTCTTTTTTCAAGCACAAGGGAACATCGCGCAAGGAACAGTGGCCGGACCTGGCAGGTCAGCGGCTGCCGACAGAGACGCCTGTCACTACCTGCCCCTGCGCCTTTACATCAACAGAGGAGCAGGAAGAAAGCAGCAGTGCAGAAAAAAGAAGCATGGCTGCCATGCACAAGGAACAGATCCTGCCTTTTGATATGCTATTGTTCACGATGGGCCTTTTCCTGGGTTATCCTGGCACGAGCCGGCACATCCGTGGTGACCCAGACATTGCCGCCTATGACAGCGCCTTTGCCTACAGTAATGCGGCCCAGTATGGTTGCGCCTGCATAGACTGTGACATCGTCTTCCAAGATGGGGTGGCGCAGATTGCCCTTGGTGAGAGTGCCGTCATCGTTTTTGGGGAAGGACAGGGCGCCTAAGGTGACACCCTGGTACAGGCGGCAGTTCTGGCCGATGATGCAGGTTTCGCCGATAACCACGCCCGTGCCATGGTCAATAAAGAAGCGCGGGCCTATCTGGGCACCTGGATGGATGTCGATGCCTGTCTGGGAATGGGCCATTTCCGAGATGATTCTGGGAATAAGCGGCACATGGTTTTTGTAGAGGACGTGCGCTATGCGGTGGTGGGTCATGGTGTACATGGAAGGATAGCAGAAGAT
>JAUMVQ010000263.1 GCA_030530085.1 Desulfovibrionaceae bacterium
GGTCTTTTCTTCAATGTCTTCAAATAGTGCAAGATATCCCACGGGCAGTAGATTTCAGTATCATCGCCGAAGCGGTATCCGTCATACCACTCCTTTATGGCGTCCTTTTTCTCAGAAAATCCGGCAGCAGACAGAAGGTCATCTACTTCCTCAGTGGTAAAGCCAAACTTGTCAGCAAAATCAAAGTCGGAAATGCCATAGCACGCAAAATTATTAAGCCCGGTAAAGATGCTTTCCTTTGATACCCTGAGACAGCCGGTCAGTATGCCAAACTGAAGGTACTCATTGGTCTTTAAGGCTGCTCCCAGGATATTGCGGATGAAATTCACCATATCCCTGTAATAGCCATTTTCCTGCGCCCTGGCTAACGGGACATCATACTCGTCAATGAGCACTATGGCCGGCCTGCCCCAGTGTGCATAAAGGGCACGGCAAAGAGTGCGCAAAAAAGCTTCCAGTTCGGAGCGGGAGCTTTTGCTGTCCTTGAACTCTTGTATAATATTCTTGTCACTTTCATCGACTTTGTCACTTTCAAGCAGGTAGCTGTATGGGATGGCAGTACTGCGTACCAGTGTCCTTACCTGTTCAAATGCATGGCTGAAATCCTGAGCATTAATTTCCTTTAAGGTAAGAAATATAACGGGATACTGGTTCATCCACTTGCCGCAAAGTGCCTTGTTTTTAGATATGGCAAGCCCGTCAAAGATAGCTCTGCTGTCCTGGGTTATATCAAAAAAGTCACGCAACGTGGTCATCATCAGGGTCTTGCCGAATCGGCGCGGACGGGTGATGAGAGAAACATCAGCAGGCTCATCGCACAAAAAATCTTCAATCATGCCTGTCTTGTCTACATAAGTGCTTGAACTTTCACGGAGTACGCGAAATTTTTCCTCGCCAATTTTGATACGTACACCTGACATGGCTTCCCATCCTTTTTTTTAGCCGGATTTTGCTTATGCCTGTTGTGGCTAGGTACCGACAATGTCACAACTTTTCATCTGTTTATAAATTATTGCCTGAGTGCTGGCAATACCGGTAAAAAACAACGCTGAAGGATGACATACGCATGAATTATCAACCTGCTTTCGCCCAACCGCGTCCTCATGCTCAATGAGAGGCTTTCAGTCTCAGGTATACCATACACGGCAAGCTTGCCGGAAAGAGCCTGATGGAAAGCGGCATCCGCAATGAGACAAAGTGCAGCGTGCTTGCCGTCTACCGGACTGACGGCACATCGTTTATCAACCCTGATGCCTCCCATGTGTTTGAAATGGGGGATGTCATGTACCTCATAGGCGACAATGCAGCCCAGAAGCTCTTTGGCGATGTCTACGGCATAGACAAGGAGACAATGCCGGATGCAGGCTATACTGCACCTGAGTGGAACAAAATCTCGGACTCGGAAAAAACAGAATAAGGCCAGCCGTAAGTCAGGCTGGCCTGTCATGCTTTCTGGCAAAATCTTGTGTCCCGGGCTTACCAGTGCACGGCGTACAGGATGGCGGTATCAGTCATTTGCCGGTTGTGGCTGCAAAAAACTCTGCCCGCTGTACTCTTCTGCCTTTGCTGCACATAACTTTTTATGGAAGGCAATGCCCCAGAACATGATTTTTTTATAGTCTCCCTCAAAATTCGTGACATATCTGTTCACCTTGATTTGGATGACGGCATCCTCTGCATCCTTGGCTCTAATGTATCGGAATGCTTGACTTCAATAATGGCTGCCCTTGCATTGTCATAATCATGTACGAAGATATCCAGCCTTCCCAGCCCGCTTTCGTCATTGGAAGTAACTTCCCAGCCTGCACCAATAAAGATTCCGGTTAGCACGGCATGGTAGAAGTTTTCGTGGTAGTCGTGAAAGCTGATGGATTTCAGCAGTATACGCGAAAAAATTTCCTGAAATTCCTCGTTGTCTCCGTTCCAGAACGCATCAAAGAGCGGCTTCCTGTCCATGCTTTTCATGGTATCATTAAACCATGATTTGATGGTATTAATGAATATTGCCTTCACTTCCTTGTTGGGTATGACAAGTGGCAGAGCTTCTGAATCAGCAGATGCGTCACTGTCCTTCACCCGGCCAGGGGCGGCCTTAGTGAGGTAGCCTGTCAGATAGAGCAGGGTCCAGAGGTTTTCCTCTGACGTATACAATAAATCATAGGTGAGAGCTTCATTAATGCTGCTTGTCACATATCCGTCTGCCAGCAGTTTTTCAATTTTGTTTTTGACTTTGAAAGCAGTATTTCCGACAAAGTCGCGAACTACATTGTTTCCGCTTGTGTTTTTCCAGTATGCTTTCGGCTTTGCTGTCGATTTTGCCTGCAGGTCTTCTATATAATGCAGAATGTCCCACGGGCAGTAGATTTCCGTATCGTCACCAAAACGGTATCCGTCATACCACTCCTTTATTACGCCCTTTTTCTCAGAGAATCCGGCAGTAGCCAGAAGGTCATCGACTTCCTGTGATGTGA
>JAUMVQ010000264.1:0-2079 GCA_030530085.1 Desulfovibrionaceae bacterium
TCGCCAGCTTTTGCCCCTGAAATAACAGCCTGACCACAGATGTTCCTTCCGGGCTAATACGCCTGTAGGAGTACAAATACAACAGCACAACAAAAAAGGGCCAAAAATCATTCTGGCCCTAATATATCCGTCAAAACAGCCGATAGAAACTTTAAACAGTGTCGTGTGCCGAAGCGAGGGCAAGGAGAATTCCTCCTGCCTGAGCCACATTGAGAGAGTCAAAGGAACGGCGGAACGGTATGTTCAGCCATTGCGAACATCTCTTGGCGACACCGGGACGAAGCCCTTTTTCCTCTGTCCCAAGCACAAGGACAGCCGGCATTTGCAGGCCTTCCTTATAGGGATTGATGCTTGAGCCGTCAGGTCCCTGCCCCGTACCGTAAATGGTAAAGCCGGCCTCTTCTGCCTCATCAAGAGCTCTTGCGAGGTTGGTGGCACGGGATACAGGCAGGTTGTTGAGCGCTCCGGCAGAAGAGCGAAGGGCAGCGGGTCCAAGAAAGGCTGAATTGTGTTCGGGAATGAGAAGCCCGGCTGCACCAAGTGCATACATGGTGCGCGCAAGGGTTCCCACATTGCCAGGGTCCTTGACCTGGTCAAGGGCAACAATCAGCTGAAGAGGGGCCTTTCTTGCAGAGGCAAGAAGTTCGTCCAGGCCCACGGTAGTAATGCTGGAAAGCCTGGCAACAACCCCCTGGTGGCGGGTAGCACCTTTTTGCCCGTCAGTGCGGCAGAGCCGTTCCAGAGCCTGCTGTTCAACAAGAGTATAGTGTATGTGGTTTTTGCGGCAGAGGTCCTGAATCTCAAGAAGTTCTGCCGAGCGTCCTCCTTTGCGGCAGTACACCTGGTCAATCCGGCCGGGCGTGCTTTGAAGGAGTTCAAGAACTGGCTTGAGGCCAGGCAGAATAAAGGACGCATTGTTTTCCATATGATAATTCCTTGTGAAAAAGCGGATTGCAAAGGCTTCTATATGAAGGCAATCCGCAACGCAAGAAGCAATAGCTCAGGGTGCTGAAATGGCCAGATATATTCCTTGCTTTGATATGAAGATGCCTTGGGGGCGTCTGTTCCTTATCTGCATGCTTGTTGCCCTTATGACAGGCTGCTCGGCAAGAAACGATTTTGGCGGCTCAGACTGGCTGGCTCCCAGACCCCAGGCCCTGACAGAATCCCAGAGAAATATTATTGAGCAGAACAAGGGACAGATTGCAAGCTCAATTCCTGCTTCTGCCCAGCCGATGGTTGAACAGCAGATAGCCTATTATCTCGGACCCGGCCGCAAGGTTATAGAAGTAGGATCAAAAAGGGCTGAAAAGTACTTAAGCTATGCAAAGGAAGTTTTCCGTTCCCGCCACATGCCTGAGGAACTTGCCTACCTGGCCATTGTTGAAAGCGGATACCGGGCCAGTGCCTGCTCTACTGTAGGAGCAAAGGGTGCCTGGCAGTTTATGCCTGCTACAGGCGAAATGTACGGCCTTGAGCAGGATAAATGGGCCGATGAACGCATGAATGTCTATGCTGCAACCATTGCTGCAGCCAACTACCTGGAAAAGCTTCACAATGACTTTGGCGACTGGCCCACAGCCATTGCAGCCTACAATGCCGGCGAGGGAAAGATAAAGAGGGCCTGCAAGGCATCAGGCGAAAGGACCTTCTTCGGCATAGTGGAGAAAAATGAAAGGCTGGATGAAAAGACCAGGCTGAAAAAAGAGACCAAGGACTACGTTCCCAGGTTCCTGGCCGTCGTTTCCATAATGAACAATCTGCCACAGCTTGGCTTTAAGGACATCAGTCCCGAAACACAGCCGCAGGTAACTCCGATTTGCCTTGCTCCTGGTACAGACCTCAAGACAATGGCTGGTGTATGTCAGCTGTCCTGGGCAGAATTCAAGGAATACAATCCCCATTACAACATGTCTGTCTCCCACAAGAACCGCAGCACCGTAGCATATGTGCCCAAAAGTGCAGAGCATAATGCCGCTGAATACGCCAGGCATCCGGTAAAGGTAGACAATGCAAAGGCTGCCAGGCTTGAAAGGGAGAATAAGGCGCCGGCATACAAGACAAAGAATCAGAGGCAGA
>JAUMVQ010000264.1:2089-2467 GCA_030530085.1 Desulfovibrionaceae bacterium
CAAAAATGGCAAAGCATCTGACTACCGTGTGCAGCCAAGGGACAACCTGTATCAGATTTCCCGCAAACATAATGTAAGCGTGGCAGACCTGAAAAGGTGGAATAACCTGAAGAACGAAAATATCCATGTAGGCCAGCTGCTTATTGTTCAGAGGTAAGGGTACCTCCTGGCGTACTGCCAGAATTTACATAGAGGCTGTGTCCGGCTCATCCATGACAGAAATACCATGTCTGGATGGGCCGGACGCTTTTTTTTTATCGGCGATGATCATTTTGCAGCTGCGCGCTAGAAAAAAATCGTTTTGTACGGAAAAAAGCTTTATGCCAAAAATAAAAACAGTTACGATATGGTTACCCTTGGGTGACGAAAATTTTTTGA
>JAUMVQ010000033.1:0-8408 GCA_030530085.1 Desulfovibrionaceae bacterium
CTCCAAACCAATTGATTAAGAGTCAACTGCTCTACCAATTGAGCTAATGGCCCGTGAACAAGGTATGTATAGTTTCCCTGCGTGATTCTGTCAAGAAAAAAATGCTAAATCTTTAAAAAAAAGCTGCAGGCATTTCTTGCATCGCAGGATATGCAGTACTAAAAGCAGTTCAGGCCTCCTCCATAACGGACTGCGGGCACCAGGTGCCCGGTGCTGCCAAGGGGAAGGCAGGGAGCAATATATGTGGAAATGGTATGCCCTGCTGAGTGCAGTGTGCGCTGCCATGACGGCTGTTCTGGCAAAAATGGGTGTCAGGGGTGTCGATGCCGATCTGGCCTGTGCTGTGCGTGTGTCCTTCGTTCTGATTCTGGTATGGGGTATCGCCATAGCAGGCGGAAAGACAAAGGAGCTTTCCCACCTCACACCTGACACACTGCTCTGGCTCTTTCTTTCAGCCGTTGCCACCGGGCTGTCATGGCTTTTCTATTTTCGTGCCCTGCAGGACGGTGATGTCAGCAAAGTGGCTCCTCTGGACAAGCTCAGCGTGCCCATTGCCATGCTGCTGGGCTTTCTCTTCCTGGGAGAATCCCTGACATTAAAAACTGCTGCCGGGGGCCTGCTTATTACGGCTGGTGCCTTGCTGCTGTTGATGTAGTGCGGACGCATCCCTTGGTCAGATGCAGCAGTATGGCTCCTTTATCCGTTATTTTTGCGCAGGCTGCCGGATGCAGTCTTCGCTGTGCGGCAAAAGGCTGACGGCAAGAGACTCACCCTGCACTGAGCGGCGCAGCAGTTCCGTAATGATGTGGTGTTCGCCCCGGAATTCCAGCTGGCATTCTTCAGGCAGTGCGCTCTGCATGGAACTGAGAACCGTCTGAACACGTTCCCAGCATATGAAGAGCTGTTCTGTGGTCAGGGAGCGTATTTTTTCCTGGATATTATCCTGCTGCAATTCGTCAAAAGGCGGAAGGATAGCCATATTTTTCTCCGTCTGATAAAGCCATAAGGATGCCTGCAGGCATCCTTATGACCTAACGCAAAAGAATATTAGTCGCTGACAGTAAGGAATGTCCTGACAGCAGGCTTGTCAAAAAGTGTCCTGGCTATGAGCGCATTGCCATCGGGGCCGGGGTGGACGGCATCCGTAATAAGAGACGGCAGGCCTTTTTCCAGAAGCTCGTCAAAAATATTGACACAGGGCACATTGATAGAACTGCATATGCCCTGGGCCAGCATGTTGAAAAGCTTCAGCTTCTGATTGACAGCTTCCTCCCTGGCAGGAGGCGGGCAGATAAAGAGAGTCGGGGCTATTGTCTTTGCCTTGCCAAGAAGCTTTGAGAGCTCATTCTCAACGTCTGCATGAGCTGTTCCGGACAATGTATCGACCGTTCCTGTGCAGAAAGCCAGGCGCGAACATATGCCGGGCATGAGGCGGGCCGTATATTCAGCCTCGAAGCGGTCATAAATCTGTGCAATTTTCTGCCTGCGGGCGCCCAGATTATAGAAAGTGGCAGGCGGCAGCTCATAAAGGCCTTTTTGCGCCCCGAGCAGGGCCAGCCTGGAAACAAAGCCGCCCAGGCACTCTGTGTCATTGACGCCAAGAGTGACGCTGTCACCAAAAAAGAACCATGTATCTGTTTTATCGCGTCCCATTGTCTCCCTCCTCAAGGGGCTGGCCAGGCATCTGCTGTGCCGTCTTGATAATCTGAAGCGATGTCAGGAAATCTTCTCCCAGGGGTGCCAGCACTGCCTGGCAGATATGGCGGGGGGAAAGGTAGCCCTGTTCCCACGAACAGGCAATAGTGACAGCAGGCCCGGGGAAGCTGTTGGTGAGGCGGCAGTCCTGGACAAGTGCACGCACATTAGAAGTTCGCGGCCCTTTCTTGGTCTCGCGCGTACATATGAATTCATCCTGCTTCAGAAAATCCGCAAAGAGTCCTGCCATGGCCGTCAGCCCGCCGTCCTGTTTTGGGATGAGGCTGAAGTGCTCGGCAAAGGCCAGGGTGGTGCGCTCCTTGAAGGGCACGGGCACGGCCTTGTAGGCACGCAGTCCCATGGGCAGGCAGGGATTGAGCCTCTCAATAATATCTTCCGGCACGCATTCCTCGCGCAGGCAGAGCGAGAACCATTCACAAAGGCTTTCCACGCCCACAGGCAGTGCCCGTCCAAAGCTCACCAGGGGCAGGGGATGGAAGCCCTGGGAAAAGGCCATGGGAATGCGCGCCTTGCGCAGTGCCCTGTCCAGCACGGCCTGCAGTTCCAGCTGCGATATCCAGCAGGATCTGTCCATTTTTTCGTGCCAGACACGCAGTGTCTGGGCCCTGACAATGAGCTCGGGCGCAGGCTTGGGCGGCGTAACCTTGATCTCGCGTACCAGAAGGCGTCCGTTTTCATCGCGCGCCGGCTGATTGGGTACCTGGTCCCTTTGCGGCAGGACAAGCCTGTTGGTAATCGTCTCTTTGTCGTTGCCGCACACAAGGCGGCTTTTCAGCTTGCCGCGGTCACAGGCGCCGCAGTTGCCGCAGGCATGATAGCGGCAGTCCTCGGTGGTCTTGCCCTTGAAGGCCTTCTCCCGTTCCCTGAGCAGAAATTCCGTGCTGACGCCGCCTTCTATATGCGACCAGGGAAGCACCTGGTCAACCGGGCGCCCCTTGATGCATTCCTTGGGATCAAAGCCGTGTTCCCTGAGGGCTTCCAGCCATGGCTCAAGTGCAAAATGCTCCATCCAGCCGGTGAGAATGGCTCCTTTGCGGTAGGCGCTTTCGACAACGCCGGACATGCTGCGTCCGGCCCTGGACAGTATGCCCTCAAGATGGCTCACCTTGGGCTCGTGCCAGCGCAGGGTCAGCCCGCGTATCTGCTTGAATTCAGTAAGGATGATATGGATGCGGTGGTTGATTTCGTCCAGATCAATCTGATCTTCCCACTGGAAGGGCGTATACGGCTTGGGCACAAAGGGCGAGATGGCTGCCGTCACGCTGAGCTTGGGACAGCCGCGTCCGCCTGCCTCGCGGACCTTGCGGCACAGATCCACTATGGCCAGCAGGTCGTCTGTTGTTTCCGTAGGCAGGCCTATCATGAAATACAGCTTTACCTGGCGCCAGCCGTACTCGATGAGCTTTTGCACATGGGTGATGAGCTGCTCTTCGGTAATGCCCTTGTTGATGACATCGCGCAGCCTCTGGGATCCTGCCTCAGGGGCCAGGGTTACGCCTGTCCTCCGTATTTTGGACATGCGCTCCATGATGCTGTCGTCAATGGATCCCACGCGCAATGATGGCAGGGAGAGCGAGACCTGCTCCCTGGCGCACTGGTCAAGCACAGTGCCGGAAAGATGCTTGAGCGCGGAATAGTCGCCGGCACTTAGGGCCAGAAAGCCGATTTCGTCAAAGCCGGTTTCTTTCAGGCACTGGCCAAGCGTCTCTGTTATTGTTTCTACCTGCCTTTCGCGCGAAGGCCTGTAGACATAGCCCGCATTGCAGAAACGGCATCCCCTTGTACAGCCCCTGGCTATTTCCAGGGAAAGGCGGTTGTGCACTGTAGCCAGGGGAACAACCTGCTTTGCGGGATAAAAGGCCTTGTCAAAGTCAGCCACGATGCGCCTGGTGGGGACAGGCATGTCCGGCAGAAGAGGGTGGCAGACATTGTTTTCATCTGCCTCAAAAAGGGACGGCACGTAGATGCCTGGCACATAGGCCAGCTCGCGCAGAAGCTCGGATCGTGTGGCTCCGCGGTCTCTTGCCTTTTCAAAATGGTCCAGCAGATCGACCATGGTCTCCTCGCCGTCGCCAAGGACGACGCAGTCCAGGAACGGGGCCATGGGCTCTGCCGAGATGGCGGCGCCGCCGCCTGCCATAATCAGCGGACACTCGCGCAGGTTTTCGGATCTGTCCTTTGTATGCAGGGGGATGCCGCCCAGATCCAGCATGTTGAGGATATCCGTGTAGCACATCTCATGCGTGATGGAGAAGCCGACAATATCCGCCTTGCACAGGGGCAGATCGGATTCCAGGGTAGCCAGGTGCGTGCCGCTCTGCTTCAGGATGTTTGTCCCTTCATAATCGGGCTCATAGCAGCGTTCTGCCCACCATGTCGGGTGATCGTTGAGAATGCCGTACAATATCTTTGAGCCCAGATGGGACATGCCCACTTCATACTTGTCAGGAAAGCACAGGACAAAGCGGACTGTAACATGAGCGGGATCCTTATGGACGGATCCTTGTTCTATGCCAAGATAGCGGCTGGGATTGGGCAGTAAGTTAAGCAGTTCGCGCATGATGTGCTTCCGGATCTCCTGCAGACAGGAGAACAAAAAAGAAGAGGCAAGCGCCAGACATGTCTGGCGCCTACCGGTGTATGTCAGATTCGATTTCTGTACAGCGTGCTACTGGATGAGGCCGGAGCCGCCGGCAGCACCCTGGGAGCCGCCAAAGTGGATCTTGCCCAGGTGGGAGCTGACAGAAAGGTTTGTGGTCACTTCGATGTACTTGTCTTCCAGTTCCTTGGCGGTTTCCTTGAAGCGGTACATGATGAAGCGGCCTTCTATGGCTGCATCAAAGGTATTTTCAAAGGGGAAGCCGTAAGGGGCCAGAAGCATCTGCATGCCCTGCTGGGTGGGCACGTTCTGAAGCGTGACAACATCGCTGAGGAGATCCTTTTCAGCATCGTATTTGCCGAGGACGATTTCCCCGGACACGAGCTTGACCATGGAAACTGTATACGCAGCCATTATTTATTTCCTCCTGATAGTAAGAAAAACAAGTGCCAGGCCGGTACCATGGCTTATGCGATGGAAATGCGCTTCATTTCCTGCGGACCGGTTCAGCCTGTGCGGAGCAGTGTATACCATGGACCAGCATCTTCTTCCAGTACTGCTTATAGTGCCCGATCCAGGCCGAATTTAAGGCCCTGGTGCGCAGGACAGCACTTGTGGCGGCTTGCCATCGGGCCGATAGCCTATTATAGCATTACCATGATGAAAAAAAATACCCTGCCCACGGAAGAGGTGCAGAAATTTGAGCACGCTCTTGCCTATAATTTCAGCAATTTGTCCCTGCTTGAAAACTGCCTGCCGTATTTCTCCTGTGCTGACGACACAGACGATGGCCGCCTGCTTGGCGAGCGGCAGGAATTTCTTGGCGGTGCCGTTGTAAAACTGGGTACTTCCAGCGAGCTGTACAGGCGTTTCCCTGCTACCACGGAAGGCGGCATGAGCCAGATGCGCTCGGAAACGGTCAGCATCGGCTCCCTGTCACAAAGAGCCCGTGAAACCGGTCTGGACAAGCTGATAAGCCTTGCCGGCGGCGAAAAAGCGTCTGGAAAAAGCCATGGTGATGCTGTTTTAAGTGATGCCTTCAAGGCCGTCATGGCTGCCGTATATGAAGACGGTGGTTATGCTGACGCACAAAAGGTACTGAAGCATGTCTTTGCGTCTGTCTGGCCGAAGGAGCCTGATGAGGCGCAGAAAGCATCGGATTACAAGGTAAAACTGCATGCCTTTTCAACGCAGACGTACAACGGGCAGCCTCCTGTCTATACCAGGATGAATGCAACGGGACCAGGGCATGCACAGCCGCCATTTGTTGTCAACGTCTGCCTGCCGGACGGAATGGAATATGAGGCTGAAGGGCCCAGCTGGAAAAGAGCCGGGCAGAATGCGGCAGCACTGGCGCTGCAGGCTCCCCGCAGCACGACAAACCTGCCCAAAAGCTCCGTGCAGCAGATTGAGCGAGCACTGGGCTATCATTTTAAGAATATATCCCTGGCTGAGAGAGCTTTGACCTGTTCTTCCTTTGCCCGTGACCATAAGGGAAGCATTATCCATAATGAGCGTCAGGAGTTTCTGGGCGATGCCGTTATCGATCTGTGTATTTCCTGGGAACTGTACCGCCGTGTCCCTCAGGCCGGAAAAGGCGAGCTGACGCGTCTGCGCTCGGACCTGGTCAGTACAGCCGCACTTGCACAGAGAGCCAGGGAAACAGGTCTGGACCAGCTTGCAAGGCTTGGAAAGGACGATGAAGTCAATGGCGGAATCAGCAGCGACAGAGTGTTAAGCAATGTCTTTGAGGCCATGATGGCTGCCGTATATGAAGACGGCGGCATCATTGCTGCGCAGAACGTGACAGCCTTTGTTTTCAAGTCTGTCCTGCCGCAGGATCCCGGGACGAAGGCAGATCCGGTCTGCACGACAAAATTGCAGCAGGTAACTGAGCCTGTGGTTGCCGTGGAGGCTCCCTGCAACGAGATGATTGTGCCTGGAAAAGGCAAGACCTGGTCTGTTACCGTCAATGTCCACCTGCCGGACACAGGCAGCTTTGAGGCAGGAGGGACGGGCAGGAGCAGGGAGTCTCAGGCTTTGCCCGCTGTCCCCCAGAAGGTAGCCCTGTCACAGGAAGAGCTGCAGGGCCTGGAACTTGCCATTGGCTACCGTTTTACTGACGTGTCCCTGCTGGAAACTGCCCTGACGCATTCCTCTTTTGCCAACGAAGCAGGCGGAGGCCTTGTGCATAACGAGCGCCAGGAATTTCTGGGGGATGCCGTTGTGGAGCTCTGTGTTTCCTGGGAACTGTTCAGCCGTTTCCCGTCTACCAGGGAAGGCGACATGACCCGCCTGCGCTCAGATCTGGTCAACACGGTCTCTCTTGCCCAGAGAGCCAGAGATACAGGCATAGACAAGCTGATACGGCTTGGCAGGGGCGAGGAAGGCCAGGGCGGCCGCAGCCGCGATACTGTTCTGAGCGATGTCTTTGAGGCCGTCATGGCAGCCGTCTATCAGGACGGAGGCTACGCTGCTGCCCAGAAAGTGATAGCCCGTGTCTTTAAGGATATCTGGCCTGACGATCCCAATGAAGGGAAAAAGGGCCTGGATTACAAGACAAAATTGCAGGAATACACGCAGCATGCTTTTGGCGGCGAGCGTCCCGTCTATAACGAACTGGCTGCATCCGGGCCGGCCCATGCAAGAACGTTTACTGTCAGTGTGCGCCTGCCGAACGGAAGTTGCTTTGAGGCTGAGGGATCGAGCTGGAAAAAAGCCGAACAGAGCGCAGCAGCCCAGGCCCTGCAGGATGCCGGCATCAGCATCGGCCGCTAGGCAGAACCGGGCTGGTACAATAATTTTGCCTTTTCCATCGTTTGAGGCTGTGCTATAAAGCCTGAAATGCCTTAAGGAGGAATGCCGGTGCAAAGTCTCGTCAAAAAGCAGTGTTTCAGCAGTTTGCTGGCTATATCGTTTATGTTTGCCCCTCTCAATGCCATGGCATTGGAGGCAGGAACCAAACCTGCAGGCTCTGCGCAGCCTGAAGCAGCAGCCGTGCAGAAAACACAGGCAGAGGCATCTTCTGCGGCACCAGCTACAGCTCAGGCACCAGCTCCGGCTACTGCGCCGGCTGCATCTGAAAGTGCGCACCAGGCCAGGCCTGAGACCTCTGCCAAGGCTGATTCTGCAAAAAAAGACGCTGCAGGGCAGACGGCACAAAAGGCTGCATCAGAGCCATGCGGGCATGAACCGACTCTGTCATCCAAGCCTCCCATGACGCTCATCCGCCATCTTGAGCGGGAAACTGATCTTCCTGCCATGCAGCTTTCGCTGGGCCTTGTGAACTTTGTCGGTGAAACTGCACCCCTGCACGATGGCGAGGATGCCTATGCCATTATGCCGCTGGATCACGATGCCGTTCTTGAAGTGTATGACCTTCATTACGACGGACAGGAGCTTACCGAGGCTCAGGAACCGGTAATGGTACGCAAGATGGGTCCCAATGAAGCCTATGTGCTCAAGGTTCCTAATTTTGGCGGCATGCCGTCCAAGGGCATCTGTGTGGTCAGCAACAACCGCAGGAACTGCTGGAATCCTGGCGATGACAAGCTGAATGAAGGCTTTTTGCGCTGGTCCAAGACAAAGAATATCAAGTAGAAAAACGTCCTTGTACAAAAACGAAAGGGCAGGATCCTTCTGGAAAACAGGATCCTGCCCTATTTTTTTAACGTTACCCACCGGTCCTGATTAGAAGTGACAAGAAATAACAATATCGCAGTCTTACAGTTTTCAGCTGGCGCTCATCCCGCTGACAACGGCATAAGCCTTGATGCCCTGCAAGGCGCCCGTAAAGCCCAGCTTTTCTTCTGTCGTTGCCTTTACGTTTACATGTGAGGCAGGAAGCTCAAGCAGGGCGCAGAGACGCTCCCGCATGGCTTCCTTGTAAGTAGCAAGTTTGGGCTTCTGGGCAACGACTGTGACATCGGCATGAGTCAGGCGTATTTTTGCCTCCTTGAGCCGCTGCATGACAACCTCAAGCAGCTTTGCGGAGTCAGCCCCGTCGAAGGCCGGATCCGTGTCAGGGAAGAGCATGCCTATATCGCCAAGCCCTGCCAGGGAGAGCAGTGCGTCCATAAGGGCATGCAGCACG
>JAUMVQ010000033.1:8418-15018 GCA_030530085.1 Desulfovibrionaceae bacterium
CGTCAGAGTGCGCCTCTACCGTGTACTCGCAGGGAATGGGTACAGCAGCAAGTATCAGGGGCCTTGTCCCGCCATACCGGTGCACATCATAGCCAAAGCCGGTGCAGGGGACAGGGGCGTCTTTTTGCAGGCGCTCAAGATCGGCAGGATTGGTAATCTTCATGTTGCGCTCCTCTCCGTCAATGATGACGACTGTTTGGCCGTCCTGTTCCATGATCTGGGCATCGTCAGTGACATCGCAGTCGTTTGCCTGCTTGTTGCGTGCATGGGCGCTGCACAAGGCCTGGTAGTCAAAGGCCTGCGGCGTCTGCACTGCCTTAAGCTCTGCCCTTGGCGGCGTCTCTGTCACACGGCCTTCCTTGTCAGTGCGCTTGATGGTATCCGTGACAGCAATTCCGGGTATAACGGCGCAGCTGCCGTTTTCAAGGGCATCCAGCAGCCTTTCTGCCAGCGAGGCAGTGAAAAAGGGGCGGGCGGCATCATGTACCAGCACATGGCGGCAGTCAGACGGCACAGCCATCAGGCCGTTATAGACACTGTCCTGCCTGCGGGGACCGCCTTTGGCAAAATAAAGCTCAATGGGCAGCTGCTCGTCAGCAAGAAGCTTTTGTGCCTGGGCTGAGCTTTCAGCAAAACTGCTTTCCGGAAAAACCAGGACTATCCCTTTAAGGCGGGCTGTCCGGGCAGCAGTGCGGACAGAAAGCCAGTAGAGCGGCACGGAATCTACCGTGATAAACTGCTTTGCGCAGCCCGCAGCCTCGGCCATTCTTGAGCCCTTGCCTGCTGCCAGCAATATGAGCCAGTTTTTGTCAGCCTGCATCACCTTTTCCCTCCGTCTGCCCAAAAAAGAGCCACTTAAAAAAAATGGGGCAGGGACGCATAGTCCCCGCCCCTGAAAAAAAGAGAGCCAGACGATAAGCCGGGTTTTGTCGTGCGGACATAAAGCCCGCAGGACCGCCATTCCTCTTGGAGTACGGTTACCCGCACCCTCCAGCAACCTACCCGGAAGGAGTATGGCCGGGCAGGCCTCCTTCCCTATTTGGTCTTGCTCCGGACGTGGTATGCCTAGCCTGCGCCATTGCTGGTGCAGCTGGTGGTCTCTTACACCGCCGTTTCACCCTTACCCATTGCTGGGCGGTCTGCTTTCTGTGGCGCTGTCAGAGGGTCGCCCCTCCCGGGTGTTACCCGGCGTCCTGCCCTGCGGAGCCCGGACTTTCCTCCGCAGAAAATTCTGCAGCGGCGGTCTGTCCGGCTCTCGGAATATGTGGTTAGTCGATATGGTTGACCGGGCGCATGTCGTCCTTGTCGCTGCTTTCGGAATCACCGCCAAGGTCGGTCAGGCCGGTTGTTTCGGGCATGTCGGTGAGATCGGAGATGCCGGCGCTGCGGGACAGGTTGTCCAGATCTGTTTCAATGATATGGTTGACCATGCGCATGTCGTCATCCATCTCATCGTCAGAGGTGTGCCCGAATTCCACTTCGTCCCTGTCTTCCTTGTTGTAGTCCTTGTCCAGGGCTGCGGAGCGTCCGGAAGAAGTCTTCCTGTGGGAAGTCTTGGCACTGGCCTGTTCCTTCTGCCTTTCAAGCTCTTTTTCAATGGCAGCCTGCTGCTTGGCCTCCTCATCGTCCTCGATGTAGGCCTCATAGGACACAATAAGGCGCTGGCAGTTGGGGCAGCTCATAATCTGTCCGCCGCGCAGGAGATCATTGTATGTCTGCGGGGGCACGGAAATGTGGCAGCTGGGGCAGATGGGATCCTTGAGGGCAACAATCACAGGATGCTCAAGGCGCTCGCGGATGAATTCATAGCGCAGAAGAATGGGGCGTGAGATGTCCTGAGTGCACTCGGTACGTCTTTTCCTCAGCTTCTTCAGCGAACGGTCTGCTTCAGCCTGGTTCTTTTCGATTTTGCTACGCAGGCTTTCTACCTCGACCTGAAGATCGACATATTCCTTCTGCGTCTCGTCAAGCATGGCATTCTGCGTGTTCAGTTCTTCCTGAATGGCAGTGAGCTCACGCTCGCGACCCTGGGCTGATTTTTCAATGTTGTCGATTTCGCGGGTGACAGCATTGTACTCACGCTCGTTGCCAGTGGCCATCAGCTTGTCTTTGCTCTTCTTCTGGCGCTCGTACTCTTCCTCGCTTTCGCGGGTCAGCTGCTGCTTCTGCTTCTGCATGTGATCCAGTTTGTCCTGAATCTTGTTACGTATTTCCTGCACCTGGGCAAAGCGGGCTTCCACCTTCTCAAGCTCTTTGGGGCCCTTTTCCAGGGATTTTTCTATCTCGTGAATTTCATCGTCCACCTTCTGCAGATTTTTAAGCTGATGAATCTGGGTCAGGTAGATGGCGTTTGAATCCGATGTTTGAGACATACTGTATCCTTATTATATTATTTTTGGCGCAAGCTGCTGACACTGCGGTACGGGGAGCGGGAGGAAACAAAGAAGGTCTTGACGCTGCCGTCAAGACGCCTGGCCAGAAGAGCCTGCATCTCGTGCATCATTTCTTCTTCCAGGCTGTGGTGGCCCACATCCAGAATGCACCCCTTGCAGTCCAGGGCTGCGTGATATTTGACATCGCCGGTAATATAAAGATCTGCTCCCTCTGTCCAGGCTTTCCGCATCAGCGATGCTCCGGACCCCGTACAGTAGGCAATGCGCTTTATGGACTGGGGCACCTGGCCAATCAGCGTGGCGCAGGAGAGATCGATGCGCTTTTCAAGTGCTTCCAGAATTTGCTGGAAGGTCATTGCCTCGGGCAGGTTGCCTGCCAGCCCGAAGCCGCAGGACTCGCCGGTCTGTTCCAGAAACTGGGGATGCTTGAGGCAGAGATGGCGTGCCAGCCATCCTGCAGGGCCGTCAGGCTGTACGTCAAGGGAAGTGTGCGCAGCATACAGCGGCACATCTGCCTTGAAGAGCAGCGAGAGCACCTCGTGGTAGTTGTCCAGACAGGCAGGCAGTGCCGGGGCCAGGGAAAGCGGGTGATGCGTCAGCACCATGTCTGCACCCTGTTCCAGTGCTTTCTCTATGGTGGCAGGAACTGGATCAAGGGCAACGGCCAGTGTCTTTATCTCGGAGCGCCTGGCAGCCACCTGTATCCCGGACTTGTCCCATGGGGCGGCACCGGAAAGCGGTGCAATGTTCTCAATGGCCCTGGTAATGAGCTCAAAATCCATGATGTCTACAGGCCTCTCAGATGATGGACAGCATTCAGGAAGAGCATGGTGCCGGGGGCATCAAGTTCGTCCCTGGTCCAGCCGGGATGGTTGGTAACATGGTTAAATGCCTCGGGATGAGGCATAAGCCCGAGCACGCATCCTGTAGGATCGGTCAGGCCGGCTGCATTGTCGGCAGAGCCGTTGGGATTGTAGGGATATTCCGCTGTGGGCTCCCCTGTGGCCGGATCTGCATAGCGCAGGGCAATGAGCTCTTCCTTCTGCAGGCGTTCCAGCACTTCCTGCGAGGCAGGGACCAGCCTGCCTTCGCCATGGCGTACAGGCATGCTCATCAGCGGCAGGTTCCTTGTCATAATGCAGGGGCTTTTCTTGTTGGCAGCCAGGCGTACCCAGCGGTCCTCAAAGCGCATGGAATTGTTGTGCCCCAGGGAAACCTGGCGGGCGAACTGGCCGTCAAATCCGGGCAATATGCCCAGTTTTACCAGCAGCTGGAAGCCGTTGCATATTCCCAGGATAAGGCGTCCGTCATTGCGGAACTTGCGCAGGCGGTCTGAGAGCAGAACATTGTCCTTATCCTTCATGTAGCGCCAGCGCATGCTGGCAGCCTGCGCTGCCCCGAGATCGTCTCCGTCAAGGAAACCGCCGGGGAAGATGAGAAAATCGTAGTCATCCAGGCTGATTTTCCCGGCAACAATGTCCGAGAAAAAAACGATGTCAGCTCTGTCTGAACCGGCCTGACGCGCAGCATAGGCTGTCTCTTCATGGGAGTTGGTGCCGTAGCCCATGATTACCAGTGTATTGACTCTGCCCATGGAAAAGAAGCTCCTCCGAATGACTGGGGTAAAATGGCAGGGACGGGGCGGACATGGTCCGTACATACAGGATGTCCTGAAAAAAAAAACCGTCTTCCCTGCTGTTGCAGATACATCCGTATTGCGCCATAAGAGAAAAAACAGCGGGCACGCCGGACTAAAAGAAGATTTCCGGCCGGGTGCTTTTTCCTCCTTTCCGAAAAAAAGAAGGCTGTGCGGCGCTTTGGATACTAAGAAAATCATTATATAGCAGACAAGGGCTGTCAGTCAAACTAGCATAGTCTTGTAAATTGGTATATAGAAAGTCAGTTTTGAATATAGGCGGACAGACGCTTGTTGTCAGCTGCCGGATTTTTTTGGTCCGCTGCAGCACGGATGCCTTGCAGGCAGCATGAAGCCTTTTGCCGTTTGTCCCAAAGATTGCCAGAGCGTATCAATGCTTTTCTGCTGTCGGAGTGTAGTGTGAAGACAAAGTTTATATTTGTGACGGGCGGTGTGCTTTCTTCCCTTGGTAAAGGACTGGCTGCTGCCTCCCTGGGCGCGCTGCTCAAGGCCCGCAATATTTCGGTGACCATCCAGAAGCTGGATCCCTATATCAACGTGGATCCCGGAACCATGAACCCCTTCCAGCATGGCGAGGTTTTTGTCACCGACGACGGTGCCGAGACAGACCTCGATCTGGGACACTACGAGCGCTACCTTAATATATCGCTTTCCCACAAGAACAACACGACATCCGGCGCCATTTACAACAATGTCATCGCCAAGGAGCGCCGTGGCGACTATCTGGGGGCCACTGTCCAGGTCATTCCCCATGTTACGGACGAGATCAAGCGCTTTGTCCTGGCCCTGGGCGAAGGCGAGGATGCCCCTGACGTGGCCATCATCGAAATCGGCGGCACTGTAGGCGACATCGAAGGCCTGCCCTTCCTGGAAGCCATACGCCAGCTGCGCTCTGAGCTTGGCCGAGACAACTGCCTCAATATCCACCTGACCCTGGTGCCCTACCTGCGTGCTGCCGGCGAATACAAGACCAAGCCTACCCAGCACAGCGTCAAGGAACTGCTCTCCATAGGCATCCAGCCTGACATTATCCTCTGCCGCTGCGAGCAGCCTGTGCCTGACGATTTGCGTGCCAAGATTGCCCTGTTCTGCAACGTGGAAAAGGACGCAGTCTTCTGCTCCACCGACGTGGCCAACATTTATGAGCTGCCCATGACCTTCTTTGAGGAAGGCTTTGACCAGAAGGTGGCCATATTGCTGCGCCTGCCTGCCCGCAATGCCCATTTTGAGGACTGGCGGCAGATGCTGAAAAATTTTGCTTCTCCCAAGGGCGAGGTCACCATTGCCATCGTCGGCAAGTATGTCGATCTCAAGGAGGCCTACAAGAGCCTGCATGAGGCCCTTGTGCACGGCGGCCTGGCCAACAGGGTTTCCGTCAACCTGCGCTACGTCAACAGCGAGAACGTGGACGAGAAAAGCGCAGCCGGATTCTTTGATGGCGTGGACGGCATCCTTGTGCCCGGCGGTTTCGGCTACCGCGGCGTGGAAGGCAAGGTGGCTGCCATCCAGTATGCCAGGGAGCACAAGATTCCCTTCTTCGGCATCTGCCTCGGCATGCAGTGCGCCGTCATCGAGTTCGCCCGCCACGTGGCAGGCTTAAAGGACGCCAATTCCGAGGAATTTGACAAGAATACGCCCAACAAGGTCATTTACCTTATGACCGAGTGGTACGACGTACATACCCGCCATGTGGCCCGCCGCGACGAGGGCAGCGACAAGGGCGGCACCATGCGCCTTGGCGCCTATCCCTGCACTGTCATGCCCGACACAAAGGCCTTTGAGGCCTACAAGACGGAAAACGTGCAGGAACGCCATCGCCACCGCTATGAATTCAACAATGCCTTCAAGGATCTCCTTGAGGAAAAGGGCCTTGTCTACAGCGGCCTTTCCCCTGACAAGAGCCTGGTGGAAATCGTGGAGCTGAAGGACCATCCCTGGTTTGTGGGCTGCCAGTTCCATCCCGAATTTAAGTCCCGTCCCATGCAGCCGCATCCCCTGTTCAGGGAATTTATTGCTGCCGCTGTTAAGCAGGCTGCCGGCAAGAACGGCAAGAGCGAGAAAAAGGCCTAAAGCGCCTTAAGGAGCATCAGCCATGTCGGAACGCTTATTTGGCACGGACGGCCTTAGGGGCAGGGCCAATACCTACCCCATGACAGTGGATGTAGCCCTGCGCCTGGGGCTGGCAGCGGGATCGTACTTCAAGAAGATGCCCAACTGCCAGAACAAGGTAGTTATCGGAAAGGATACGCGCCTTTCAGGCTATATGTTTGAGTCGGCCCTGACTGCAGGTCTTTGCGCCTCAGGCATGCATGTCATCATGACAGGCCCCCTGCCTACGCCTGCCATCTCCTTTCTGACCAGGAGCATGCGCGCCGATTTCGGTGTCGTCATCTCCGCCTCCCACAATCCCTATATGGACAACGGTATCAAGTTCTTTGATGCGGAAGGCTTCAAGCTGCCCGATGAAAAGGAAGATGCCATTGCCTCCATGGTGCTGGACCAGGATTTCCGCTGGCCCTATCCGGACTGTGACAAGGTGGGGCGTGCCAG
>JAUMVQ010000265.1 GCA_030530085.1 Desulfovibrionaceae bacterium
TATGCCCCTTCTGAAATCAGTGTCATCGTCAGACATAACCAGTACACTGCCCAGGAGGCCGGCGATCACATAATCGTCTCCTCCACCAGTGGGGTACTCTTCTTCCAAAATCTTTCTGGCAGTCCGTACCTTCTCTTTTTTTGCTTCCAGCGTCATATCCTCTTTTCTGGTCTCCTGCAGCAGGCAGGTTGCATACTTGATCCTGGCTATGGCCGACCCTGAGGCAATGGCTTTCTGATAGAGACGCCCGGCTTCTTCCGTATCTTGCGGGCACAGTGTACCATTTGCGTACAGCTCTGCCTTATATTCAACGGCCGGCACATAATTTTCAGCAACAAGCCTGTCAAGAAGGCTGAGCATGGCAGGAGCATAGACGGGCCGCAGTTCTTCCCCATAGCCAGCCCCCAGCAAGTCAAGCAGTTCCTGCAGGCTTCTCATACTGCCATTGCCCGCAAGGGCAGCAAGATACCCTGCCAGCATGTCCAGTTCGGGACCTGTGGCCTTTCTGCTGCCTGTTTTGATGTCATTACTCATCTTATACAAGGCTGCCGGACATCCGCCTTCACAGCTTTTATCCAGTAATTGTACTGATTCTGCCCCTTCTGTGACGTGAGCAAGCCAGAAGCAGGCAACAGGGTTATTTTTGCCGGCCCCAAGACGCAGGTACCGCTCTGCCCTGACTCTGTTTTTACGGACACTTCCTCCGTTGGCGTACAGGAAGCCAAGATAGGAGGCAGCCGTGATGCAGCCATTTTTAGCCAGTTTTTCCAGATCCTTCAGGATGGCCTTTTTCTTGCTGTTCCAGCCTTCCGGTTCCAGGACGGCCTTAATTTCAGCAAAAATAAAGTGCTTGATAAGGCCGGTTGCGGACTGTTCATCCTTCTCATCGGGATGCTCGTGTGCGTACCAGTTAAAATAGAGTTCTCCTGGCAGGGCATTTTCATATATGCGGGAAGGCAGATCAGGCGCTTTCGGATAAAACACGTCCATAAACTCTGAGACATGGTCAGCAGGATTGTCAAACCAGCCTGAAACGTCCATTTTCTTGCAGGAACAGGAAGGAGCTGCCTGCTGCTTGAGAAGGCGCCTTTTGTCCCTCTTTTTTTTGCTGTTATGACTGCTACGTGATTTTGCCATAATCTGTCTCCGCAGAAATACCCCATGCCAGGTCAGGCAGGGATATCGGCCGTCTTCTGCCTAATCCCTTGATTAGTACAGGGGCCTTTCCTCATCATTGTCACTGGTGCCGCAGGCAAGCCTGTAGTTTATGTAGCTTGCAGGCACAGATGCAACAAAATCCCGCAGATAGGCAGCAATATCATCGCAGCTGACGCCCTTCTTAAGAGACAGTCTCTCTGCAAATACAGAGGCAAACACCCATGCGTATTGTGTTTTCCCGATTTTTCCAAGGGCATGGGCCAGAAAGCACAGCGGGCCAAGCCTGCCAAGCTGCATAAGTTCCTTGCATTGCATTGCAAGCAGGGCAGCATTGTCAACAACATCATCTACAGAGAGATTGCCATCATTCAGGCCGGCCTCATCGCCAAACTTTCCCACCGGGTTGCCGACCCTGAGTCTGGCCATAGTGACCACGGCAGCCATATAGTCCTCTGCCGCAAAATGTGACGCGAGCATCATGAGGGCTTCCATTGTCTCGGCCCTGTCCCCTGTTGCCGGGTAGCCGGGAATTTCGCCAAGCTGCATCAGGCTGTATAACAGCCTGCAGGGCAGCCCGCCCTCCTGGGTGGTTCCCAGCTTCACTGTCATAGCTGCCAGCTCATTGTCAGGCTCGCAGTTGTACAGCCCGAAGAGATAGATTTCAGCCAGCAGGTAACTGGCTTCCCATACGCCTCCACGGGCAGCATCAGCAAGCATGAGCATGCCTTTTTTCGTGTCCCTCCTTCCGGCAAGGCCGCCGTCCAGGTAATACCATCCTCTCAGCCAGACTGCTCTCATGTTCTTTTTGCGTACCAGAATATTCAGCAGCCTGAGTGCAGCCTTGTGCCTTTCAGGCTTGTCAGAGCACACTAATATGTTGTGCAGAGGCTTTAGCGCCATATCAGGGTGAGTTACTGAAAGGTTGTCTTCAAGGAGCTGTATGCCTCTTTTGAAATCAGCGTCATCGTCATACATGGCCAGGATGCTTCCCAGCAGGCCGGCTTTTTCCGGCCCGGATCTTCCCTGGCTGCATTCTTCTTCCATACAAATCCTGGCAGCCCGCACCTTTGCATCTTTTTCTTCAGGGGTGAGGCTTCCATCCTCTGCCAGGGTAAGCATGTATACTGCATACTCACCAGCGGCCGCTTCTGCCCCTAATGCACGTGCTTTCAGAAAGAGACGCCCGGCTTCTTCACTGTTTTCCTTGTACAGTACTCCGTCCATAATCATTTCTGCCTTGAGCAGAACAGCCCGTGCATAATCTTCAGCAACAAGCCCGTCAAGAAG
>JAUMVQ010000266.1 GCA_030530085.1 Desulfovibrionaceae bacterium
TGAAGTCGGCCGGCCTGCCCATGTACGAGCACCTCAATGTGCATGGCTACTGGCTGATGCGCGATACCAAGATGAGCAAGAGCCTTGGCAATATCGTGAACCCGGTGCGCATGACAGAGCTCTTCGGATCAGATGCCTTCCGCTATTTCCTTTTGAGGGAAATGCACTTCGGTGCTGATGCCAACTTCAACTACGATGCTCTCATTGGCAGGGTGAACACGGATCTTGCCAATGACCTTGGCAACCTCTTCAGCCGCGTGCTGTCCATGACTGCCAAGTACGAGAACAGCGTGGTGCCCCAGCCCAGGGACAAGACAGATGAGGACTGCGCCATTATCGCAAGCTGCCAGGATGCTTTGAGCAGCTACCTCTCCCTTTTCTCAAACATACAGTTTGCCAAGGCCCTGGAAGCCATGTGGGAGCTTGTCAGGATGCTCAACAAGTATGTTGACACGCAGGCTCCCTGGGTGCTGGCCAAGGAAGGCAAGGAAGAGCGCCTCAAGACCGTGCTCTATGTGCTTCTTGCCTGCATGCGCAAGATTGCCATCCTGCTGTGGCCTGTGATGCCCGCTGCCTCCGAGACCATGCTGCAGCAGCTGGGCCAGAATACGGACAGGGGCGTCTGTCCCGACATGTCCGTGGATGAGGAAATAACCTGCTTTGGCGGGCTGTACCCCGGAACTGCCATCTCCTCTTCCTCCAACATCTTCCCCCGCATCGATGTCAAGGAAATGATGGCCAAGCTTGAGGAAGAGAACAAGGCACAGCTGGAGAAGGCCAAAAAGCTGGCTGCCGAGAAGGAAGCCCAGGTTCTTGACAATGTGACCTTTGACACCTTCAAGTCCTGTGACATGCGCGTGGGCACTGTGCTTGAGTGCGAAAAGCTGGCAGGCACTGACAAGATCCTGCGCTTTGTCATTGACTTTGGCGAGGCAAAGCCAAGGCAGATCCTCTCAGGGCTTGCCAAGTACTACGATCCTGCCACCCTGATCGGCACGCAGGTCATTGCCATCCTGAACCTCCCGCCCAGGACCATACGCGGCGCCGAGAGCAACGGCATGATCCTGACTGCTGAGTGCGGCGAGAAGGTCATGCTGATACGTCCCGAGACCAAGGCAGACAACGGGTCCAGGATTGCCTAAAGCCTGATTGTCAGTCTGAAATATATGAAGCCTCTCCCCTGCCTGGCTGGGGAGAGGCTTTTTGCGTATGTGCGGCTTGCACGCAAGTGCTGTCTTTCAGCCTTTGGCATACTGGGAGCCGGTGGCAAAAAGCATGGCTTGTTTCCTGCCTTCAATATCGTATGAACTCAAAAGCGTAACAAAAGTCCTGTTCCCTGACTGGGATCGGAAAAGCCAGAAGACGGCCTCTCTTTTCTATGTGCGGCATGGACCACCATGCAGGCAGCAGGAAAGAGGGGCCTTTTTTTTTGTTTTTTTAAGGCAGGGCAGATACTTTTGGGTCGAAAAATAAATTTGCTCTAAGTTATTGAAAGTACTTGTTTTTTTTTTTTTTTTTTCAAGTACGTTTCCGCGATTTGTCCAATTTTCAGCCTGGTAATGCCTTTTTTTCTCTTCCGGGCAGGACATTTTTTTCGTCCTGTTCAGCCTGAAAAATGCTTCAATGCAATGCCTTGTGCTCATAAGGTTGTACATTGACGGCAGGAGGCATTGCTGTTTTGTATGCCTGCTGTTTCATGTGAAGAGAAGGCATAAGAATATGGTTTTTTAGAAATCGTATCCAGCTTTGCAGTGCAGATTATGGAGACGGGACAGTTGTTCTTTTCCATGCAGAGCAGCGAACTTAAGGGTAAACGTAATGTCACTCAAGAAAACTGCATGTTGTACCACTCTTCTTTTATCCATGCCTCTCGCTGTCACGACAATGTCTGATGCAGCTACAGTTAATTGGGATAAAAACAAAGTCGTAACATTAACCGATGGGAAAGTAGTTTCGTCAGGTGAAAAAAACAGCCTGAGGGAACAAGAGCTTCCCTCATCAGAATATACTGACAAAGTATATCAAAATGTTACAATCGGCCATGCCTCTTATACGGGGACTACTGAGTGCAAGCTGGAAGCAAACTATAACAAAGGCATCTTTGGAGATGGGTTTGTCGTGACAATTGCGCTGATGGGCGGCTTTGCTGAAGGCTGTAAACAAGGTGCTGCCAGGAATGCCGAAAGCATAGGCAACCAGCTTGTACTGCAAAATGGAAGCCGCATAGGCGGGATTCTCAACGATAAGGGAGAGCAGATAGGCACAGCTACTCTCCTTTATGGTGGTTATGTCGTTCCGTTTGCAGATATAAGCGAGACCTGGGCCAGCGACAACAAGGTACTGTTTGAAGGAGGCTCCACCGTAGCAAGTTATAAAACTCATACTTTCCACCGCTTTAAAACCATATTTTTACTGTAAAAACAAGATGTTAATCAAGTCTTA
>JAUMVQ010000267.1 GCA_030530085.1 Desulfovibrionaceae bacterium
CCGACTGGTTCTATCCCAATGAACTGGCAACATGCTCCGGCGTCCTGCTGGCTGTAGGCAACCTTGGCGCCCTTCTCTCCACCAGTCCCCTTATGTGGCTCATCGCAAAGGCAGGATGGCGTGATGCCTTCTGGTTTGTCACAGTCTACACCCTGTTCTCTGGCATTCTTGCCTGGGTGGTCCTGCGCAATACACCCAAGGAATGCAACCTGCCTGAAATCAATGCCGCTGCATCCTCGCAGGAAAAAGTGTCCATGAAAACGGCACTGAAAGCCGTGTTCTCAACCCGCAAGTTCTATCTGGTCACCCTGGCAAGCACCCTGTACTACGGCACACTGATGAACGTGGGCGGCCTGTGGTCCGGCCCCTACCTGCAGGATGTCTATGGCTTAAGCAAGGATGTCGCCTCCTCCATCGTCATGTTCTTCACCATGGGCATGATTGTCGGCTGCCCGGTCAGCGGCTGGCTTTCTGACAAGGTTATCCGTTCCAGAAAGAAGGTCCTTCTCCTCGGCATCATTCTCCATGCCCTGGCCTATGTGCCGCTGTGCTTCTTTACAGCCGCTGTACCCTCTACGGCCCTGCTCTATGTATTGTTCGCCACATTCGGCTTCACCGGCGGCTTCTTCGTAGTCTGCTTTGCCTGCGTCAAGGAAACCACCGAGCCCAGGTTCGCTGCTACCGCAGTAGGCGGCCTTAACATGGGCATTGCCGTGGGCGCCGCCTTCTTCCAGTATGTCTGCGGCCTCATCATTGATGCCCATGGCAAGACCGGTGCCGGGTACGGTGCTGACGCCTACGCCAGCGCCTTCCAGCTCTGCATGCTGATGATGGCCTGCGCCGCAGTCTTCATGTTCTTCTTCAAGGAAAAAGCTGAATAAAAGCATGTACCCTGTCCCCCGGATTTCCGGCCCCGGGCCGGAATCCGGGGGACATATATTTTTGAAAAAAGCGATAAAGGAAAAAAGATGTCTTTTACTGTTGATACAGCCATATGCACCAGCTGCGGGCTCTGCGCCACAGGATGCGTCTGCGGCCTGATTGCCATGAACAAGGACGGCGTGCCGTACATAGCAGAGGCAAAGCAGCCCGTCTGCGTACACTGCGGCCACTGCGCAGCAGTCTGTCCCACAGGGGCCCTTGCCCTTGACGGCACAAATCCTGACAAGCTTGAGCCGGCCGATCCCCCGGTTCCGTCCTATATGGTGCAGCACCTGCTGAAAACCCGCCGTGCCATACGCAATTTCCAGCCGCAGGCTGTAGAGGAGTCTGTTTTGCAGGAAGTGCTTTCCCTGGCAGCCTATGCCCCGACGGCACACAATGCCAGAGAGGTTTCCTATCTTGTCATCAATGGCAGGGACAAGGTGGAAACAGTACTGCAGGCAGCAGTGCGCCTTATGGTAGAGCACCACCTCTATCCCAATCATACCGCAAATGTCCGCAGCGGGCATGACACGCTTTTCCGCGGCGCTCCCTGCCTTATCCTCATCCATGCGCCGGAAAGGATACTTTCAGAAACAGACTGCGCCACTGCCGCAAGCTATCTGGAACTGGCCCTTCCTGCCTTTCAGCTGGGATCCTGCTGGGCAGGCATGCTCATAGAAGCCTGTGCCTACGGCCTGCCCCCGGAAATACAGATCCCGCAGGGGCACAAGCTCTATGCTGCCCTTATGGTCGGCAGGCCGGATGTAAAATACGTGCGCATCCCAGAAAGAACTGCTCCTGAAATCCGCTGGGCCTGACAAAATCGCAAGCACACAGGGCAAAGCCACATAGTGCAGGGATAACACAAGCGCAGTGACCAACCATAGCCAGTGTCAAAAGCATCGGACAAAAGACCAAAACCCAGTCCGCATTCTCGTACAGAAAGTACCGTCCAAGGCATACCAAAGGCCTCTGCTTCCCGCAAAAGCAGAGGCCTTTTCACTTTGGCAGATGCCTGCCTTTTTTGACAAAAAAAGACATCCTTCCCAGGGGCTGCCAAAGAAGGATGCCTTTTATTAAGTGCTTATGTCGTCAGTTGTATCGTGCCGGCCTAGAATTCATACATCACGTTGCAGTTGCCGGAAACACCACGCTTCTGTCCCACATAGCCCTGCACGCCAAGGTTGATGGAAAGGGGCAGGTCTTCGGAGGGCTTCGTCATCAGGCCAAGCTCGCCCATGCCGGAGCTTCCCTCAAAGCTGGGAGCGGCCACAGGATGCCCGTAAACTGTTGACTCGCAGGATCCTGCGAACTCATGCTCATAAGCTACGCCCACATAAGGCTTGAAGCGCTCGGAGCCATTGTAGGAGTAGCGCACGCCGAAGCGGACCCTGTTGGAATCCATGTCGTCGTACTCAAACTTGTCCTTGGTGGTCAGCGTGTCGTCCGTGCCCTGCACCCTGGTCCAGATGTACTTGCCGTAGACATCAAGGTCATGGCCTTCTG
>JAUMVQ010000268.1 GCA_030530085.1 Desulfovibrionaceae bacterium
CGTCTGTTCCTCTACACCGACGGCGTTACCGAAACAACGGACGACCAGCAGCTATACGGCGAGAAACGGCTGCAAGGCTTCCTGAATGATCACGCGGCCTGCAATGCGGCGGAAACGCTGCAAACGCTTCAAGGCGAACTGCAGAAATTTGCCGGCAACACGCCCCAGTTTGACGACATTACCATGCTCCTTTTGGATTTCAAGGGCGTATCAATGAGATCGAACGTTTTTTGAGGCGAACCAGCTGTTTTCCCAAAAAGCGCATCGCAACGTTCTTCCGTCACAATGCGGGACGACCTTTTGCATACGTTCAAAAATTTTTTGTCAATAGCCTCTTTTCTCCCTTTTTCGTGCTATAATGTGGAGCGAAGCTCCCCTTAAGGGTTTGCTTCGATACATTAAAAAAACAGGGGGAAATGAACTATGAAGCGCATCCTGACGCGAATCCTGTGCCTGGCGGCAGTCCTGATCGTCGGCGTCATACCCTTGGCCTGTGCCGATGGCAACTATGGTTACTACTATGTAAAGACCGGCAACGGAAAATCACTGAATGTCCGCAGGGACGCCTATAAGGGCGACAACATCATCGCGCAGATCCCTTACCGCTCCTATGTGCTAGTTTACGAATACAACAATAACAATACGTGGGCATACATCGAAGCCGAAAATCCGAACGGCTCCGGCACGATCAAGGGCTGGGTGCAGAGAAGCTTTCTGGTGAGCAATGATCCCGGCAAGTATTCTCCCTCTCAGACGCCCAGCCAGCCGACAAGCGTCAAAACCATCGATGATATCAACAGTGTTGCAAAGGCAATTAAACCGTTGAATGCGTCCTATTTCACCGTGATCCAGACTACGAAGGCTACCAACTACGTTCATCTGCGCGTGTTCCCTGACACCAATGCGGTATACACCGGCGCTTATCTGTGCGACACCCAGATCGAGGTGCTGGCAGAAAGCAAGACTTGGGCGCAGGTTCGCATTTTGGATGACGGCAAGGTTGGCTTCATTCTGAAGTCCTGCGTTGCCCCGACCATCTGAAAAATGGAAAACAGTTGGTAATAAATCATCAGGAGGAAACGAACATGAAAAAAATCCTTGCTCTGTATGTGACTATCGCCATGCTGCTGTGCTCTGCTTCCGCACTTGCCGATACAACGAAGGTCGTTATACATTACGACGATGGTATGGATATTACCCAAGTGCTGCCCGAGGGCTATACCGCCGACTATGATGTGACGGAAGAAGGCATTTTGTGGATGAGGCTCATCAAGGACAACGATAGTCTGGGTATTGCCATGACGATTGCCGCCGATGCTGATCACGATGACAAGATCCGCCTGAACGACCTGACCGCAGAGGAAAAGGAAGCCTTTGCCCAGGCTCTTTTCGAGGATATGGATAAGGAAGAATGGAGCATCATGGTGACAGGTCAGGGAACCGAGGCCATTGTGGTTAAAACGACTGAGGACGCCTATTCCTCCGCTCTGATCTCTACTCTGTACTATGGCTACGGCGTCGTACTATATATTGGATATACAGATGGTCACGAACTGAGCGATGCGGATATTGAAACAGCCATGCAGGTTCTCACGGATCTGACTTTTGAAGCCAAGAGCACAGACTGACGAATGCCTGTTGAAGGAGAAAAAGCCAACAGAAGGGATCGCCCCTGCTGTCTGTCCTGCAACAGCCTGAGTATCAAGCTGCATGCTCCGTTCGTTGAGCGGTTCGAAGGCCTGCACAGCAGTATGAGCCGGTCAACTATAACGGTGCGCAGGCGCAAGCTCTGCGAGGATTGCGGCTATGCCATCGTGGAACAGCAGCCGCTGATATGCAAGAGGGGCTTTCCTTCTCGGGAAAGCCCCTCTTGTGATAAGAAGGACTGAGCAGAAAGAGGATAATCGGTGAAAAGGACGCTTGCGATAGCGGTTTTATTACCTGTTTTGGCTTTGAACCTGACCGGCTGCGCCAAGGAGGCCGTATTGCGTCTTTCCATCGACGGCGTGCGGACAATGAGACGACACAGATCTTCCGGCAGAGCTTGTCAATTTTGCGAAAACAGACAGGAGGGTATGGCTGCGACGGTCAAAACAGACGGCGAGTATCTCTTTGCCATCCGGGATGCCGACAGGCAGGAGCATCCTTCCCCTTTGGCATCAGGTCGGCAAAGAGGAGACGCAAACGGATGACAGTCTTACCGTGAAGGTAAGCATGCACTGGCTCTCGCCAGTTTGCAGCATACCAGCCACATTCTGTAATTCAACTACGATTCTCAGGAGGAATAGAAGCTTATGCAATATGAAACCAGCATCCCGGCAGAAGAAATTTCCCGCTGCCTGCTCTGCGACCATGCTGCCTGCACGCAGGCCTGCCCCTATGGTCTTGACCCCGCAGGGC
>JAUMVQ010000269.1 GCA_030530085.1 Desulfovibrionaceae bacterium
CATAGTCTGCCTGCCGGCTGAAAGCGCATGCGGCGGGAGGTACGATGATAATCAAGACTGAAGAACTCACCCCGAAAATGATCGGCATGTGGGCCCTTTCCCTGGCCGTGGCTTTCGGTGCCTATTTTCTTATTCCGCGCTCGGAAACCCTGACCGAGCCCATGATTGCCTTCCTGGCCGTTACTCTCTGGGCCGTGTGCGCCTGGGCCATGGGATTTATGAGCGACATTATGGTGGGCATGCTTTTGCCCATCCTGTACGTCCTTATCTGTAATGTCCCGCAGAAAGTCGTCTTTGCCCCGTGGCTTGGCGATGTGGCCATTATCTCCATCGTGGGCTTCGCCCTGGGCAAGATTGTCCAGTATACGGGCCTTGGCAAACGCATAGCCCTGACCTGCATTGTGCGCATGGGCGGCAGCTTTTCAGGTGCTTTGGCCGGCTTTACGCTTGGTGCCTGCATTGTCTCTCCCTTTGTTCCTTCCATCATGGGCAAGGCTGCCATCTTTATGGCCATCGCCATCTCCCTCTGCGAGGCCCTGGACTTCAAGGCAGGATCAAGGGAGGCCACAGCCATCGTGCTGGGCACCTGCATAGCCGTGGGATCCACCAAGCTGGCCTACCTGACCGGCGCCGGCGACCTTGTTATGGGCATGGCCCTGGTGGACAAGGTCATAGGCACGCATACCAGCTGGTTTGAGTACGCCAAGTTCAACTTCCCGCCGGCCATGATCTATACGGCCTTGAGCCTTGTACTGGTCCTGCTGGTCCTGCGCAGCTCCAAGACAAACAAGGAAACACTGAGCAAGGTTTCCCATGAAAAGTATGCAGAGCTCGGTCCCATCAGCGGCGATGAAATACGCGCCGGCATTCTCTTTGTCCTGATGCTCATCATGCTGGCGACAGAAAGCATCCATCACCTGAGCTCCGGCCATACCATGGTCATCATCCTGGCCCTGGCCTTCCTGCCCGGCATCAGCCTGATGGACAACAAGAAGATCGGATCGGTCAACTTTGCACCCCTCTTCTTCATCATGGGCTGCATGAGCATCGGTGCAGCTGGCGGCAACCTCAAGGTTACCCAGTGGCTGGCAGCACAGGTCATGCCCCTCTTCTCTGATTCCAGCGTAACTGTTGCTTCAACCTGCTCCTACGGCGTGGGTGTTGCCCTGAACTTCCTGCTGACTCCTCTGGCTGCCACGTCCACCATGTCAGTGCCCATTGCCGAACTGGCCACGCAGCTGGGTATGGATCCGCGCCTGCTGTACTTCTCATTCCAGTACGGCCTGGACAACCTCATCTTCCCTTATGAATATGCGCTCTACCTCTTCTTCTATAGCTCAGGCTATATCAACTTCAAGGATATGGCCCTGGTTATGGCCCTGCGCATCATCATGAGCGGCATCTTCGTAGCCTGCATCGCTGTGCCCTGGTGGCGCTTCATGCTTGGCTAATTCAAAACAGTGTGACCGGGGAGAGCAATCTCCCCGGTGCTGACGTTATATAGGGACCATTTCCCGAAAGGAGAACCATGGGTATCACATTATATACTGCACCTGACTGCATCCGCTGCCGCATCGTCAAGGCCTATCTGCATGACCATGACATGCCCTATGATACCGTTGACTTCAAAGCGGATGCCCAGGTTTTCAATACATTTTACCGTGCCAACCGCAAGGCCATCTACCGTAACCCCGAAGGCGTGGAATTCCCGCTGTTTGATGACGGGTCTGTCATCAGGCAGGGGTCCGGCGAAGTGACTGCATACCTGCTGTCCGGCCATGAGATGGAATGCTGCGTGACCCGTAGCGACATGCTGCACGGCAAAATCTCGGGTCTCTATCCGTCGCAGTGCCCCGATGCCCAGGACGACAATTTTGTCACCCTGGTGAACTACCTCAGCAACGGCGGACTTGAAGTATGGCTGCAGTCGGACGGACGCAAGCCGGCCCTGCTGAAAAGGCTGCTGGAAATAAAGAACGTCCACGTCATCCTCAACGTGGCTGGCGGACCTGAGCTTGCCACAGAGATTTTTGGCGGTGCCCCGTCCAAAGAAGAGCTTGCCGAGAGCCTGCAGCTGGTGCTGGGCACTGCTGACGGCCAGGTACGCTTCCTGGCCATGCCCAAGAAATCTGGGGATGGCTGGTGCTGGGCGGAAGCGGCTGATGCACAGGCTGCCGCCAAGATGGTAGCCGATGCAGCAGGCAAGCCGACCATACCCTTTGGCATTGCTGCTGCCACAAAGGAAATGCCTATAGATTTGCACGGTCTTGAGCCTCTGGCAGATCAGCAGCTGCTCTCCTACCGCCAGGCAGTGCGCAGGCATCTTTTTAAGGCCGACATCGCCAAAGCGTAGACACAATACAAACAGATAAACAAAGCCCGCATCTGGCAT
>JAUMVQ010000270.1 GCA_030530085.1 Desulfovibrionaceae bacterium
CTTCAACCAGATGCCCATGGGCAACTTCTGGGGCTGCCTCTTCTTTGTCTTCATGGGCTGTGCAGCACTGACCACCGTCATTGCCGTCATGGAAAACATCGTCTCCTACAGCATGGACGTGAACGGCTGGCAGAGAAAGTCCTCCATCGTTGTGCATCTGATCCTGATGAGCATCCTCATCATGCCCTGCATCCTGGGCTTTAACGTCTTGAAGGATATAACCCCCTTCGGGCCTGGCAGCTGCATTCTTGATCTTGAGGACTTCATCGTCTCCAACAACGTCCTGCCGCTGGGCTCCTTGTGCATGCTTATCTACTGCACCAGCAGGTATGGCTGGGGCTGGAAGAACTTTGTGACTGAGACAGACAAGGGCAAGGGCCCCAAGTTCCCCCACTGGGCCCGCTTCTACCTGACCTGGATACTGCCCATTGTTATCCTGGTCCTCTTTATCAACGGCTACATCGACAAGTTCTTCTAAAAAAGACGTTCCCCCTTTGTTTCTGACTGTACGGAAGGCAGGGAGACCTGCCTTCCTTTTTTCGGATGCTGATTCTGGTCAGCTTTTTTGTTTTCAAGGAGATACTGTATGGCACGGGAACTTCTGGCCTCCCGTATGGGCTTTCTGCTGCTGTCTGCCGGCTGCGCCATCGGCCTCGGGAACGTGTGGCGTTTCCCCTGGATGACAGGCCAGTACGGCGGCGCATGGTTTGTGCTCATTTACCTGGCCTTTCTGCTCATCATGGGCATACCCATTCTCATTATGGAGCTTGCCATCGGCCGTGCCTCACGCAGCAATATGGGCAGGTCCTTTCACAATCTAGAGCCTGAGGGCACCAAATGGCATGCCTGCGGCTGGTTTTCCCTTGTGGGCAGCTACCTGCTGATGATGCTCTATATCCCGGTTGCAGGCTGGATGCTTGCCTACTGCTGGTATATGGGCTCAGGCCAGCTTGCCCTTCCTCCTGACCAGATTGGCGCCTTTTTCGGCACCATGCTTGGCGATCCTGGCAGCATGGCCTTCTGGGGGCTTGTGGTTGTGGCCAGCTGCTTTACCATCTGCTGGTTCGGCGTGCGCAATGGCCTTGAAAGAGTGAGCAAGGTGATGATGTCCTGCCTGCTCCTTATCATGATAGTCCTGGCCTGCAGGGCACTGATGCTGGAAGGGGCTGGTGATGGCTTTTCCTTCTATCTTGCTCCTGACTGGGAAAAGCTGAAGGAAGCAGGCATCATGAATGTCGTGGTTGCCGCCATGAACCAGTCCTTCTTTACCTTGGGGCTTGGCATAGGATCCATGCTCATTTTCGGAAGCTACATGGATGACAAGCGCAGCCTCACGGGGGAGGCCTTCTGCATAGTGGGGCTGGATACCTTTGTGGCCCTGACCTCAGGCCTTATCATCTTCCCTGCCTGCTTTGCCTTTGGCGTGCAGCCTGACTCAGGCCCTGGCCTTATTCTCATAACCCTGCCCAATGTCTTCAACCAGATGCCCATGGGCCAGTTCTGGGGCTGCCTCTTCTTTGTCTTCATGAGCTTTGCAGCCCTCACCACCGTTATTGCCGTGGTGGAAAATATCATCTCCTACAGCATGGACGTGCATGGCTGGTCCAGGCGCTGTGCCATTATTGTGCACGGCCTGCTGATGGCAGTGCTTATCATGCCCTGCATCCTGGGCTTTAACCTGTGGAGTGACTTCCAGCCACTGGGTAAGGGGACAAGCGTGCTTGACCTTGAGGACTTCATTTTAAGCTACAACATGCTGCCCATTGGCGTCACCATTATCGTGCTCTTCTGCACCACCCGCTACGGCTGGGGCTGGGACAATTTCCTGGCCGAGGTCAACAAGGGCACGGGCATCAAGTTCCCCAGATGGCCCCGCCTGTACCTGACCTTTGTACTGCCAATTCTGGTTATGATTTTGTTTGTGCAGTACTACATGGGGAAATAGGCTGATATAGAAAAGCAAGATATCTCTATATAAAGATATCTTGCTTTAGCAGGCGTCCTGGGGGCTTAGCGCTGCCAGGGCGCTTTTTTATGGCTTGTCAAAGTTGAGCCAGGGCTATTACCCGTCCACGGACTTTGCTACACAGCTTTTGTCATGGCACGCTATGCCCCAGTGCAGGATAACGGGATATTCACCTTGCAGGGGAGCATCATATTTCATATCGGCAATCTGCCTGAGTGCCCTGTCTGCCGAAGAGCTCATGGAGTCATTTGTATCGGAACGCTTTATCTCAACGACGGCAGCGCGGTTATTGTCCGGGTCTTTGATGACAATATCGCCCCTGCCCAGACCACTCTCATAGTTTGATGTGGTATGCGGATATTGCCACTTGAACATCCCCGCCAGAAAAGCATGGTAATAGACTTCATAGTAGTCATGGACACT
>JAUMVQ010000271.1 GCA_030530085.1 Desulfovibrionaceae bacterium
TGCTTTTTCTCTGCCAGAAGCAGCACGGACGGATCGTCTATGGCCAGGGCAGGCCAGGAAGAGACGAGCGTCCGGGAACCTTCTTTGCTGCCGAGATCCGGAACGTTTGCAGCGGCTGGCGGCAGTGAGCCTGTCTCTGCAGCCTGTGCGGTGCTACCGGAACCCAGGCTCCCTTCAGGAGCGGATGCACCCGCAGAAGTTGCCCCGGATACTGCCCCTGATGCGGTCATGGCTGCCTCTTTTGTGTCTGCCCTGGGATGCCTTGTCATAAGCACGGGCGGCTCATAATCCTGGTAAAAACCTTCCACATATTCTCGGACGGTAACAAAGCGCTGGCAGCCTCCTGCCTTCAGCTGTGCCACTATGCGCGGCAAATCCTCTACCGTTCTCTTATGGATGTCGTGGAAAAGAAAAATGCCGCGCAAATGTCCTTTGGGCGCAATGCGGCCCGAGCAGTCAGGAAGCTGGCTGTAGTCATCGGGAAGCCTTTTCCAGTCCAGGCTGTCCCTGGACCAGGTGATAATGCGCAGGCCAAGTTCGGCTGCCTGTGTGGTCAGGGCGCTGTCCTTTGAGCCATAAGGGGGACGCAGAAACGATGGCTCTGCGCCTAAGGAACGCAGTATCTCGTTTGTCCTGCCCATTTCCTCCATGCGCCGCGCAACACCCAGCGTCTTCATGTTCGGGTGGGAGTAGGAGTGGTTTTCCACCTCATGCCCCTCTGCCAGGGCCCTCTGGACAATATCGGGAAATCTGGACGCATTTCTGCCCAGCATGAAGAACGTGGCCCTGATGCCGTATCCGTCCAGCATATCCAGGAGTTCGGCAGTAAAAGGACCCGGGCCGTCATCAAATGTCAGTGCACACAGGTTTTCACTCATGCGCTGATCGTCAATAAGAGCCCCCTGATAGGGAACAAGCTCCTCTGCCTGTGCAGACTGGCTGAGCGCAGGAGAAAAAAACATGGTGACAAGAAGAAGCAGTACATACAGCTGAGACATGGCATGCCCTGAAAAAAAGCGTTCTGGAAAACGGATTTTTACGTCTGCTTTGCAGAAAAAGCAAGGCAGCGGCACGGCCTTAAGGCTGTCTGCCAGCCCCATGGCCCGCAATTTTTCAGGGGCTTTTCCGGCACAGGCAAATACAGTCCTTTACAGCTGGAAAAGCAAAGGGTATAAGACTTCTACCGTTTCCTATATTACCATTCCTTGATAAACTGATATGCAAACTATAAATACAGCCAAAAGCCTCTCCGAACAATGCCGCCAGTGGCATAAGGAAGGCCTTACCATCGCCCTGGTTCCTACCATGGGATACTACCATGCCGGCCATGCATCCCTCATGGACAAGGCCCGCACCCTTGCCGACAAGGTTGTCGTAAGCCTCTTCGTCAACCCGACCCAGTTCGGACCCAACGAGGACTACGCTTCCTACCCGAGGGACATTGACAGGGATACAAAAATTGCCGCCGAACACGGCGCAGATCTCCTGTTTGCTCCCGAGCCTTCCGAACTCTATGCGCCCAATGCCTCAACCTGGGTAGAAGTTCCGGAAATGGGCAGCCTTCTCTGCGGCGTTACCCGTCCCATCCACTTCCGCGGCGTCTGCACTGTCTGCACCAAGCTTTTCATGCTGACGCAGGCAGACTACGCAGTCTTTGGCAACAAGGACTGGCAGCAGCAGGCCATACTCCGCCGCATGGTCAGGGATCTCTTCTATCCCGTCCAGATAGTCGGCGTGCCCATCGTCCGTGCCGAGGACGGACTGGCCCTTTCTTCCCGCAATGTCTACCTGACAGAGGAAGAGCGCAGGCAGGCTCCGGAAATCTTCCGCGGCCTTGACTATGCGAGACAGCTGGTCAGCCAGGGAGAAACAAAAGCCTCTGTCCTCAGGGATGCCGTGCTGCGCCGCTGGGCTGCAAAGCTGCCCCTGGGGCGCCTGGACTACCTGCAGGTCATAGACTCCGAAAACCTGACCCAGCTCGACCAGATAACTGTCCCGGCCAGCATGGCCTGTGCCGTACAGATGGGCAAGGCCCGTCTCATCGACAACATCCGTCTCAACTAGACAAAAGGATATTCAATGCAGACCAAAGGAACCTACTTTTTCACCTCTGAATCCGTCACTGAAGGCCATCCGGACAAAGTTGCCGACCAGATTTCAGACGCAGTCCTGGACACTATACTGGAACAGGATCCGGATGCACACGTTGCCTGCGAAACCCTGGTCACAACAGGCATGGCCATCATAGCGGGCGAAATCTCCACTACCTGCTATGTGGATCTGCCCCAGGTTGCCCGCGAGACAATCAAGGAAGTGGGCTACAACAGCTCGGACATGGGCTTTGACTGGCA
>JAUMVQ010000272.1 GCA_030530085.1 Desulfovibrionaceae bacterium
ATAAAGGCAATAGGTATAGCTACCATGCCGCTATAGCTGAGTAGATACTATTTTTTACTAAAAGGAGACTTGTCAGTCAGACGTACCTGGACCCGCTCTGTGCGCAATGACGTTGAAGCAGGGTCCTACGTCCGGACTTATCAGTCTCGCTGCCTTCCTGTTTCTTTCCAGTAGCAACACAGATGACATCTCACTAAAGTCAGGTGTGTGTTTGTCTGTAAATACAATATAGCAGCCTTTGAAACGGCATCACCATAAGAGACGGGGCAGGGCATTTCTTCCAGGTAAGCGAAGAGCCCTGCCCATATTTTTTGTACATGCCCCATCGGCCTCTGCCTCAGCAAACTCATTTGTTTTTAGATGCTGCAACACATCGGACCTGGCCAGCATCTGCGCACTATTTCAAAAAGACAACAGTACCTGTTCCCCTGCACCCTCTGAACATCCGTCCAGGAAAAACGTCTTGAAAGTACCACAATTTAGAAAACTTCCGCCAGTTGGCAAACAACTTACGTGTACAACGTGCCTACAGACGGAGTGTCTGGCTCTTCGTGACTTTTTTGCGGACAGATCCAGACAGACCTGCTCAGAGACGAGAATGGCAGATGCGATATAAGGAGACACAGCGCTGCCATGCCAGAAGAAGGGGAAGCTATGCGGGGTGTACCATCAGCACGCTAATGCGCCCGAAAAAAAAAGGACCGCAGGGAGTATGTCATCCTGTGCGGTCCTTTGCAGTTTATATGATGCTTTTGTATCAGGCAGCTGAGGCAGCTTTCTGAGTATCCTTTTCCTGGCTATTCTTTTCCTCGGTAGTCTTCTCAGAAGGCATGGTAGCCTGGCTTGATTCTATATCGTCAGGCGATGTTTCCTTGAAGAACTCGTTGATATACTCATCCTTGCCGTTTGCTGTCTTTTTCTGCTCGGCCTCTTCAGCTTTGTCCTTCTTTCTGCTGAAAGTAAAGTAGGCCTTGATGGAACTCAGTATGCCTTGCTTTTCCTCGGGAGAACAGGAGAGCATCTTCATTTTGCTCAGCATCTTGCGTTCGTTGCTTTCAATGGAGCGCACACGCATGTTGGCACGGGCAAGGCACAAGGACATGCGGATCCTGTCAAAGAGCAGGACGGCAAGGCAGAGCAGGGATCCCAGCAGAAAGGCTCCCAGCATCACAAAGTAGAAGGGGATCTCAATGGATGTCATGGACGGCATGACAAGCAGGTTCAGCTGGAAGGCTACTGTTTTGGAAAGTACGGCATGATTCTGGAAGAAGAAAATCATGGCCACGAAAAACACACAGAGAATGAGAAAGGCTTTTATATACCGCATTGGTTCTCCCTCCCGGGGCAGGTAGTCGGCGCATTGGCAAACAATGGCTTCAGCTTGGCATAGGTCTCGGAGAGGCTTTCAGGCATGGTACGCACTTCGTCCATGACGGCCATGAAGGAGGAGTCCCCGTTCCACCTGGGAACAAGATGAAAGTGCATATGCTCGCGGATACCGGCTCCGGCAGCCTGGCCAAGATTCAGGCCGATGTTGATGCCTTCGCAATGGTAGTATTCCTTGAGCACGCCTGTGCAGAACTGAAGATAGTCCATAATTTCGTGAGCCGTTTCCCCGTCCAGTGCGTCAAGGCTCATGACATGCTTGTACGGGCAGACCATGATATGCCCTGAGTTGTAGGGAAACTTGTTCATCACGACGAAGCAGTGCCTGGCTCTGTGCAGGATAAGGCGCTCCTCGTCTTCATCCCTGTGTTCAGGCAGGCAGAAGACGCAGGTATCAGGCTTTGGGCCCAGAATATACTGGATGCGCCAGGGGCACCACAGATGCTTCATGATATCCTCCCACATCGCTCTTGCTGCAGTACAAATGCAGATCTGCAACAAAAAACAACCGCAACTAAAGATATATGCCTTATGTTACCCTCTTTATATCACGAGGTAAAGCACTAGATCCTTGTTCACATGCCATGCACAAGGCCTGGCTGAACCTGCCCGGAGAGAGGAGACAAGTCCTGGCGCAGGCTCATTCCAGTGCTTATGTGCCTGACGGGCTATCGGGAATACAGCCTGAAAGATGTCACTGCCAAAGTATTACCGGGGGGCCAGAGCGTCTCAGAAAAGTGACTGGCCCTGAAGTGAAGGTTTTTAAATTGCTGGCAGTTCCTAGCGTCCTAAGCCCTTATGAACGATGCCGTGTATATTTAAAGGCTATGAAGACGCATCTTTCCTAACAGGCATTGACTGGCATGCCGGCGTGAGTGCCGGTCCTTGCACTGTCCCTCTGTAGTGGTGTCATACAGTGGGTACGCAAAGAATACGACATGATGGATGAGCACTTATCCGCTTC
>JAUMVQ010000273.1 GCA_030530085.1 Desulfovibrionaceae bacterium
CAAAAGGGCTCTGACGGACATGCCCCTCTTTGGTGCCTGCATGAGGGCCTACGATCCCGTTATTGTGGACCGCAAAAATCCCCGCGAGGACCTTTCCGTCATCCTGAAAGAAGGCTGCGACAGGCTCTCCAAGGGCATTTCAGTCATTGTCTTTCCCCAGTCCACGCGCAGCCTGCATTTTGACCCGCACAAGTTCAACAGCATAGGCGTCAAGCTGGCCCGCAAGGCCGGCGTGCCCGTGGTTTCCGTGGCCGTCAAGACCGATGCCTGGGGCCAGGGCAAAAAGCTGAAAGAATTCGGGCCCATCCATCCGGAAAAGGACGTGCTGATCCGCATCTTCCCGCCCATTGATATCACAGGGGCAGGACGTGCGGAACAGGAAGACATTATGAACGTCCTGGGTACACATATACGCTACTGGGAAGAACGCCAAAAGGCCAAGGACGAAGGCAGGCCCGTGCCGCCCCTGCTTGGCCCTGAGTGCACCCTGCCTGTCACATCGCGGTAAGGATACTGTGCTTAGAAAAGTACGCCAGCATTCAAAAGAGAGGCTCTTCCTTTAAGGAATGAGCCTCTCTTCTGCTTTGTTCTGGCGCTGCCTCTACTTGCTTTTGTTGTCGTCAAGCCAGCCTTCGGACCAGTCCATCAGCTTTGTTGCCGCAACAAAGGCACCTGATTGGAGGGGCACGCCATGATCGTCCAGTTCCTCGCTCTTAAGCAGCAGTGACATGCCGCGGGCATAGACGGAATAGGTTCTTTCCTCTCCCTCAGGTACTTCCTTTGCAGGCACATCCACCCAGAAGCAGCTGCCGGCATGCAGGGCCTCTTCATTGTCCAGGCAGCCTTCTTTGCCTGCTGCCTCAAGATAGGCATGCACAAGACCGGCCATAAACTCCTTTATTTCAGCGGCTGATGGCGCCAGTTCCTCAGGAATAGCCAGCCCCTCAGGGCTTTCTATCTGCCATTTCTCAAAGCGCCCCCACTCAGAGCGTGGCTTGACCTTCCTCATCTCTTCCCAGTCCGGCGGGGTATGGCAGACAATAGTCGTATTGCGGCGCTTTTCAGCAACTGCCGAAAACAGGGCACGGATTCGTATAAGCGGCGTCCTTAAGTCCTCTGGAACGAAATTCAGGGCAAGCCCGCTGGTGCGCACGGCTTCATAGCAGATGGCTTCAGAGCGCATGTCCCCGGGCACAAATTCCAGGGCTGCTCCGTCCACGCGCATAGCCAGGCGCAGCAGCGCCTCGTCAAACAGGGCCTCAGGCACAAAGCGCAGGGCAGAGCTTGTCTGGGAAATGGCAATGGTGCACATCTGCACGTCACGCAGCTCCTGCGGCACATATTCAAGGGCAAGGCCGTTGTTGCGGCAGGCAAGGCGGCAGACGCTGTCAGAGCGCAGCTCCTGCGGCACATACTGCAGGGCAAGCCCCTGGGAGCGCAGGGCCTTCTGGCAGTAGTACATGTCCCTCTGATCATCGGCAATAAACTGCAGCGCCATGCCATTCTGCTTTAAGGCCTCCCTGCAGAGATCCTTGTCCCGCTCATTCTCAGGGATGCGGTCAAGCTTCATGCCATCCTGCGACAGGGCACGCAGCCTCTTTTCCTTTAATTCCTTGGCCTGCTTCTGCTCTTCAGAAAGCGTATCCTTGTTCCTGCTCAGAAAATCAGGATACGCCATGGCCTGCACGCCTTTTTTTACTGCCATCAAAGCCTCCGGGAAATGCCTTCTGCACTATACAGACAGAAGGCCGTCTCCAAAAAACGTCATTTCCTAATCTGACTGTGCGCAGTTTGCCACGAACGCCCAAAGGTCTCAAGCAGTGACAGGTCTGGCAGCACACTGGCAGGCAGCCTGCCCCAGAAGGGCCGCAAACTGGCTGTATTCCCAGATTTCCCGGATATGTCTCCATTTCTTCGTTTTTTTGTAACAGATCCGGAGCAAAAATTTTAAAAAAAATTTTTTATCTCATAAAATCAAACACTTGCATAAACCATCCGTCATTTTGCTCATTAGCTAATTTTGAGGACACAGGGGTAAACTAGGTGATATTCAAGCACTTTTTGCCCCTGTAACAAACAAGCCGCCGCAGAGGGTTAAGTTGACAGACGGAATTTTTATGGTAATCTCTTCAAAAGAATGAGAGCGGAAAAGGATATTGTTCCTTATCAGGCTATCATTACAAATTTGTATATTTTTCCACACGTACTGCATATATCGTTGTTCTTTCTCTGCCTGAACAGTACATATTTGTGGTATAAAGCATGAAAGTACAGTCATTTTCTTCTTTCATGCATTGTATAACAGAGAATGACAACACAAACAGGGAATATTGCTATGCTGATGG
>JAUMVQ010000034.1 GCA_030530085.1 Desulfovibrionaceae bacterium
CTATGAAGCCAGGAAACGCAGAAAGAAGGCCAGAAACGCCAGAAAGCACAAGTAGGGAAAACTGTGCGCAGTGCTTTCTCTTAAGCTGAGTTTTGGAGTCTTAGCTTAAGAGAAAGCCATACAGACAGCACCTCAAAAAGCTCTCTGACTCGATCTTTAAACCTGAGATGTTATCCAAAAGAAGACTACACATACTTCAAGAAGGACGCTCTCTCTTAATAACATATTGTTTTCTTTGTAAAAACTGAGTCAGAGCAAGATCTGAAAAGCTGATAAATGTAGTCTTCCAGGTAGAACTACAAAGACCGGCTGAGGGACCATGCCATAGCTTTTATCAGAGTTCAAAAGCTGAAAATAAGCGATGATTCCTTGTGTAGTATTACTTTTTCATTCATCCTACCAAACCGGGCGAATTCAGCCTCAAACTCCAATACCATGGGATACTGGGCCGATAAAAGAAAACGGCGGAGCAACAGGGTATATATGCGATGCCCTCGCATACAAATAAAGGCGTTTCCAGGAAACCTGGAAACGCCTCAAACCTATACATCCATCTTCACAAATCGCCTGATTTCGTGCGTATGACGATGGACAGCTACAAGCCTGTATAAAATCTAAACGCTTGAAAAAAGGGACTTTGTTGCCTTTTACGGTCAAACAAAGTCCCTTAGTTTCATTATAGTGGCGGAGAGAAAGGGATTCGAACCCCTGGAGGGGTTACCCCCTCAACGGATTTCAAGTCCGCCGCATTCGACCACTCTGCCATCTCTCCGAAATTTTTTCTGGTCTACTGAATGGCTTCTTTCAGCTGCTTGCCAGGAATAAATTTGGGCACCCTGCAGGCAGGCACAACCATCTCTTCCTTGGTACGGGGGTTGCGGCACTTGCGCTCGGCGCGGTCAACGGTCTTAAAGGTGCCGAAGCCGTTCAGGGTCACGGTATCGCCGGCAACCAGGGCTTCACGCAGGACAGTAACTGTAGCGGTGAGGGCCTTCTCGGCATCACTCTTGTGGTCGAAACCAGCCTTTTCGGCAATCTTGGCAACCAGATCTGCTTTTGTCATAATTTTTTTTACTGCGTACAAACTCCCAGACACGGGAAAAGGAAACGCAGCCTCCTTATATTTCCTTGATGATACAGAACGGTATTCTGTTTTGGGGCAGAAACCGCTGACTTACCAGTTTTATATGCTTTGCTTGCGAGCAGGCAGCAAAGGCCCCGTATCGAAGAAAGCATTACCGGACGGGAAGCTATGCTCAGCCCGGCTGCTGAAGTACAGCCCAGGAAGCAAGGAGCAGGTCACCAATTTGCCAAAAACCCTGCTCTCTGCCCTTAAGCTCCCTGCTTAAGGATGAACGCCCCATAGCAGGAGGCTACAGGTCGTTTCGGAATTTCATAAAAAAAAGCCTAGCCTTGTGTCAACCCCAAAACAGGCTCAGGTCCGCATTCCTAGGCATTTTCCTCCACTTTCCTCTGCCATACGCGCAATTCGCCCTTGGTTTCGGCAATTTTCCTGCGGAATGTCTGCCTGCGATCCTCACCGTCCATCAGACCGGCTATAAATTCTGTCACATGCAGCACATGGTTTTTGCGCTTTAACCCGAGCAGGCACCTGGCAATGCCTATTTTGCAGGAAGGACAGGAAACAAGGACCACATTCTTGTAATTCTCATCCATCAGGGACGAGAGATTCTCCTTCTTGACCTTGCGCAGCTCATTGTAAATGGCAGGAGAGGTCATGGAGCCGGTTCCTGACTCGCCGCAGCACCCTGTGCTCATCACAAGCTTTGCACCGCTGTACTGCTCCACCTGCTGCATGAGCAGCTTGTGTCCCTTGATACGGTGCACGCCGGCCCACGGGCAGTGGCAGGAGCCGTGGTAGACAATGGTTGTCCCTGCCGGCAGGGGCGTATGGCCCTGGGCCTTCTTGTTAAAGACAGGAAAGGTGAGCTGTCCCACGTCAAGGATATGGATATCCGGGAACTGCTCATCCAGGCCGTAACGCTCCAGGCTGTCCAGGCAGGTAGGGCAGCTGGTAACGATATTGCTCACTGTATAGCCCTGCTGCTGCGCAGAACGTATCATGGACGCAAGGTACTGCCGGTTCTGCGCCATATTGTCCTCATAGGCCACGTTCTTGCCGGCAACAAGGGCAGGGTAGCCGCAGCACAGATGCTTGGGCGGCACCATAACGGCATATCCCGCCTCCAGAAGCAGCATAACCGAGGAAAGACCTATGCGGTCATAGAAGAGGCTGCTGCCGCAACCGGGGAAGTACAGCACCAGCGGGAGCTTTTCAGGGCTGTCCTCTGTAGAGAAGATATTGCCTTTCTGTATCTTCAGCGATTCATACAGGTTGGTATATCCCATCTTGGGGCCTGGGCCTGAGAACAAGGGGCTTTCCATGCGGCGGCGCCAGGATTCAGGCACAAGGCGCAGAAACTTGTTCTGCACTTTCTGGCCGATGGATGCCATCTTGGCCATTTTGGGTACCCTGTTGCTGATATCCTTTGCCAGCCAGTCAATGACGTGGTCCTTGAGCGGATGGCCGCCTGCCCCTTCGCGTTCCAGCATGGCATGCAGCGACAGGGCGACATTGCCGGAGGGAATCTTCATGGGGCACTGCGCCATGCAGCGTCCGCATCCTGTACAGTGTTCAATCTGATGCCTGAGGGCGCTGAACAGGACAGCATCCACGTGTCCCTTGTTGATCTGCGAGTAGTAGATGGCTTCCACCAGCATGCCGTAGACCATGTTTTTATTGCGCGGATGGAACTGCAAGGACAGCTCGGGACAGGTCATGGGACAGACAGTCTTGCACTTGCCGCAGCGCGTACACGCCTGCACGTTGCGTAAGATGTCTATCAAAACTTCCTTGTCGGGCAGCCCGCTCTCCCTGATGTCGCGAATCAGGGCATTGAAGGAGAAGGTGAAGGGCTTGACCGGCAGTTCCCTGTACACAAGCTTGGCCGGGTTCATCACGTCACGGGGGTCAGTCCGTTCCTTGAAAAGGCGCAGGTCATCCATCTTCTTCTGGCTGAGGAAGTGGATCTTGGTAATGCCTATGCCATGCTCGCCAGAAACCTCGCCGCCCATTTCCTGGCACCTGGTCATGATACGGCCGGCCACTTCCTCTGCGTGCGCCAGCATGTCATGATCATTGGAGTTCACGGGGATATTGATATGGCAGTTGCCGTCGCCGGCATGCATGTGGCTTGCGACAACCAGCCTTGAGGCCTCCATGTATTCGGCAATGCGGGTGATTGCGTTCTGAAGCCTGGGGTACTTTTCGCACAGCTTCTGCAAAAAGAGGCGGGCCCTCTGCAAGATGTCTTCATCAGAGACGTCCTTATGGGACAACTGGCCCACGGCACCCTTGGAAACATAGGAAAACTCGCTGTCGAACTCCTGGTCCTCTAAGGGGAAGCCCTGGATGCGCTCTATGTCCTGCAGGGCCCTGCGGTAGGCCTTGGCCGTGCATTCCAGGTTGACCTGCTCCTGAAACTCGGCAAATTCAGGCACCCTGTCTATGGGAATCACCACGTCCTCATTCATCTTGAAGCCGGACGTGCGCCTGGCTATAAGCGACAGCCTGTGCCTGTCTTCCCAGAAGCGTTCTGCTTCCTTCTCATCCTGGGCGACCGTGATATCGACATTTTCCTGCTGTTCGACGACTGCGACAATATTGTCCACGCAGCGGTCCAGCAGATAGGCATCGTCACCGTCCACCTGGACAATAATGACAGATATGGGCTGGCCTTCGTATTTCTGACTCTTGCGCTGGTAGTCTATGGCCTGCACATACTTGGCGTTGAATTCCTCCATGGCGGAGATATGCGCATAGTCGCCTTCCTCGCGGATGCGGTTGCGCAGGCCCACCAGCTCGCGCACCACAATGGCAGCCGGCAGCATGCTGCGGCCAAAAAATTCCAGGGCCATGACGCGGCTGAACTTGGGCTTGGGATAGGTGGTAAAGCAGACTTCGGTAATAATGCCGTCTGTTCCTTCCTTCTGTACGCCGGGAAGCCCGCCAAGAGCCTTGTTGGTAACGTCCTTTCCAAGGCCGGGGAGCCTGAGCTCGTCGCCTGTGAGGGTGACCACGTTCCTGACACCGCCGCTCACGTCCTTTACCGCAAAGACAGCCGTGTCGCCGTGCATGATTTTATGCCTGGGGTGGTTTTCCCTCTCAACGGAGATGATTTCGCCAGTAGGCGTCACCATGCGCCACCAGAGCAGGTTGTCTATGGTCGTGCCGTATTCAAAGGCCATGGGGCCGCCGGCATTCTCGGAGACGTTGCCGCCTATGGTAGAAGCCAGCTTGGAAGCGGGATCAATGGAGAAGAGGGCGCCTGCCTTGCTGACGGCCTCCTTGACGTGCTGTGTAATGCACCCTGCTTCGCAGGTTACTGTCAGGCCCTCAAGATCGATGGATTTGATGTGATCCATTCTGGTAAGGCTGACAATAACAGTCCTTTTGCGGGCCGGAACGGCGCCGCCTGTCATTCCTGAGCCGCCGCCGCGGGGAATAAGGGCAAACTTAAGCTCGTTGGCAAGCTTGACGATGCTCGACACCTGCTCCGTGGTATCAGGCTCGACAACCATGAGCGGCAGTTCCATGCGCAGGTCCGTGGCGTCGGTTGCCGAAGCAACAATGGAGGCCGGATCCGCCAGAATGCCGTCTTCAGGCAGTATTTTTTTCAGCTCTTCCAGCAAATGCTCGCGAAAGGCCTCTTCCGCCTCATAGGCGGACCAGAACATGGTTATGCCTTCGCTGATGGCCGTTGCATAGTAGTGAGCCAGCGAAAGGGAATCGCGCTCATAGTGCTCGTTCACGCTGCTGCGGACCGTATCTGCATTGATAAACGGGTTATAGGCAGCCAGGAAAAGCTCTTCTGCTATGGAAATGGCAAGCTGGCGCACAGACTCAGGCCAGGATTGGAAGTCATCAATATTGATACGCAGAATGCGGTTGACGACATAATCCGGAGAAATAGAGATATGCGGGCCTTTCTGAGGCATAGTTCGGACTCCGTGCAAAAACAGAGGAATACGTAAGGAAAAAAGTTCTTTATAAGCGGCAAAACAGCTGAGTGCAAGCGTCCAATAAACGCAAATCTGCGTAATCACGCTTAATTACAGGGCAGATCTGCCATTGCCGGGCCTTTTTTTGCTTTTCGCAAAAAACAGGGCAAAAACACCACAAAAACAAGCCTTTTGGTTTTCTTCAGGATTTTTTGCAATAGGCGCGGTAGCATCGGGCAATTGCCGAATCAGGATCCATGTCCTTGAGATAGATGCCCTCTGCGCACCTCTCCCATTGTTCATCCCTGGCAGGCTCGTTTTCGCTCTCTGACCAGAGGGGAGGCTTGTCCAGGACAAGGGAAATTTTCACCTGGCTGAAAAAGGGCTTTTCCATAAAGGAATTGGCCCTGCTGACAATCTCATGGCTCTGGTACTGCAGCTCCTGCATGGCCATGCTGTCCTCGCAGCCCACTTCCAGCCTGTCGCCCTTGTGGCCTAGGGGCAGGCACAGCATAGCAATCTCCTCTCCCATGACCACATGCCAGTTGCGCCACAGCTCAACCAGCACGGTCTGCTCCGGGCACCCTGTCATCTGGGACAATTTTTCCAGAAAGCGCCTGGAGAGTTCGCCAGAATGCTGCAGGGTACGGTTCCGCTTGTTAAATTTTTTAAAGGTACGCATCGTTTGCTATCCGGTCGCCAGGTGTAAAAACAGCCTGCTGAACACTGTGTATCTCTTTCAAAACCTACGTGTCTCACGCTACGCTAAATGACATATGCTTATCAAGCCCCGCCTGGGCTGGCGCATTCTTCAATTGACATATCTAAATATCTTGATATATAGCCATAACAAAACAGTCTGCACGCTTCGGCCTGTTTTTGCCCCTGCTCTGGCAGTGCATGCCACTGACTGAGCACAAGCCCTGAACAAGCTCTGCACAAGCTCAGCCCTTTCCCAGCTCCCCGATTTTTTCGCAAGGTACACGTCATGACAGTCAGCCTTTTCAAAGCGCTCTCAGATGAAACACGCCTGCGCCTGGTCAGGATTCTCCTCAAGCACAGGCTGTCCGTGAACGAACTGGTTACCATCCTGAAAATGGGCCAGTCCCGCATCTCAAGGCATCTGCGCATCCTGACTGAGGCAGGGCTGCTCACCTCGGAGCGTGACGGGCTCTGGGTTTTCTACCAGGCAGCCATGGATGGCGAGCAGCAGCCTTTTCTTTCCGCTGTCGCGCCCTTTGTCGAAAACATCCCCGAAGCCGGTACAGACGAGGAGAACACGCAGGCCCTGCTTGAGGAAAAGCGTTCCAAGGCAGCAGTCTTCTTTAATGATATCGCCGATGACTGGGACAGCCTCAACAAGGACATCCTCGGAGACTTTGACCTGACAAAGGAGGTCTGTGCCGCCATGCCCCCAAGCTGCGGCATGGCAGTGGATCTGGGCTGCGGCACAGGCACTGTCCTCAGGCACATGCTTCCCCAGAGCAGCGGCATTATCGGCGTAGACATCTCCTCAGGCATGATAGAGGCCTGCCGCAAGAACCTGTCCGGCCTTTCCAAGGCAGGAAAAACGGTTTCCCTGCGCATAGGGGAACTGGAACACCTGCCGCTGCGCGATCAGGAAGCGGATTTTGCCTGCGTCAACCTCGTCCTGCACCACCTGCAGGACCCCAGGCAGGCCCTGCCTGAAATACGGCGCATTCTCTCACCGAACGGCCGCCTCTTTATTGCCGATTTCAAAAAGCACAATGATGAATACATGCGGGAAAAGTATGGCGATCTCTGGCTTGGCATAGACCGCCTGCAGCTGGCCATGTGGCTTCGTGATGCAGGCTTCACCCACACAGTCATCCATGAACAGAAAGTCAACAGGGGCCTGACCCTGCTTCTTGTCTCAACCCATGTTTCCCCGCCGTTCGCCCACCAGTAACCAAATACCAGCCAGGAGGACCAGCCATGGTCAAGCCCATTGATCTCAGCCTGAACCATAAAATAGCAGATATTAATCTTGCCGACTTCGGCCGCAAGGAAATGCAGCTTTCCGAACGCGAAATGCCCGGCCTTATGGAGTGCATCAAGAAGTACGGACCGCAGAAGCCGCTCAAGGGACTGCGCGTCATGGGCTCCCTGCACATGACCATACAGACAGCCATGCTTATCCGCACCCTGTACGAGCTTGGTGCCGATATCAGGTGGGCCTCCTGCAATATTTTCTCCACCCAGGATCATGCGGCAGCCGCCATTGCCGCCGACGGCTATGCCAAGGTTTTTGCATGGAAGGGAGAGTCCCTGGAAGACTACTGGTGGTGCACGGAAATGGCCCTCACCTGGCCTGACGGCACAGGCCCCGACCTTATAGTCGATGACGGCGGCGATGCCACCCTGCTCATTCACATGGGCCACAACTGCGAAAATGATCCCTCCCTTCTGGACAAGGCTCCTGCCAATCCCGAGGAAGCCATCATTCTGGACAGGCTGAAAGCCCTCTATGAAAAGGATCCTAAGCACTGGCACAACGTTGCAGCCAAGGTAAAGGGTGTCAGCGAAGAGACCACCACAGGCGTTCACCGCCTGTACCAGCTGGCCCAGAAGGGCAGCCTGCTGTTCCCTGCCTTCAACGTCAATGACAGCGTAACAAAGTCAAAGTTCGACAACCTCTACGGCTGCCGCGAGTCCCTGGCAGACGGCATCAAGCGCGCCACTGACGTTATGGTGGCCGGCAAGGTCGTCATGGTCTGCGGCTACGGCGACGTAGGCAAGGGCTGCGCCCAGTCCATGCGCGGCTTCGGCGCCCGCGTCCTCGTTTCCGAAATCGATCCCATCTGCGCCCTGCAGGCAGCCATGGAAGGCTATGAAGTGGTCACTGTAGAGGACGCCCTGCCCATAGCCGACATCTATGTAACCTGCACCGGCAATATCAACATCATTACCGGCAAGCACATGGAAGGCATGAAGGACGAGGCCATCGTCTGCAACATCGGCCATTTCGATAACGAAATCGAAATGAGCTACCTGACCAACACCGAAGGCTGCACCAGAACCAATATCAAGCCCCAGGTTGACAAGTGGACGCTGCGCTCCGGCCGTTCCATCATCATCCTGGCCGAGGGACGCCTGGTAAACCTTGGCTGCGCCACGGGCCATGCCAGCTTCGTCATGTCCAACAGCTTCACCAACCAGGTTCTGGCCCAGATCCGCCTGGCTTCAGACAGCAGCCTGGAAAAGAAGGTCTATACGCTGCCCAAGGAACTGGATGAGGAAGTGGCCCGCCTGCACCTCACCCGTCTCCAGGCAAAGCTGACCACGCTGACCCAGGAACAGGCTGACTATATCGGCGTCAAGGTCGAAGGCCCCTACAAGGCTGAGTTCTACCGCTACTAAAAACAGCATATACAGGCCTCCTCCAGCGCTGTCCCGCTTCCTAATGATCCGGGGCAGCGCCTTTTTTTGCAGTCATCCTGCGGCCCGTTTTTTGACTTTTGCAAACTGCTAATTTAGAACAATTGCCTGATTTCTTTTTGCAACAGGAAATATCCATGACACAGGACAAATCTGAAGGCCCCACCATTACCCTGACCATGCAGCCGACCGGGGGAACAAAAACTGTTCCCAGGCCAAAGACAGTGCGCCAGCTTCTGGACAGGCTTGGCTTTCTGGAAGAAACGGCCCTCGTTATACGTGACGGTTCCCTGCTGACACCGGATCTGAGCATACAGCCAGGCGATCACATTACCGTCCGTTCCATTGTCTCCCGCGGCTGAGGCTCTGCCCACCGGAACCAGGATAACTGCGGACAACACGTATGGATACACTGTTTAACGACTTCGGACAGTCGCTGCGCACTTTCTGCATCTGCTTTGTCCCTGCCATACTGGGCATCATCCTGCACGAGGTAGGGCACGGGCTGGCAGCCCTGCGCGAAGGCGACAGCACGGCCAAAGACATGGGGCGCCTGACGCTCAACCCTCTTCCCCATATTGATCCCGTGGGCCTCATCGTCTTTATCCTGACAAGCCTCAGCGGCGGCATAGTCTTTGGCTGGGCAAAGCCTGTCCCCTTTGACCCGCGCAATTTGCGCAATCTGCGCCGGGGGATCCTGCATGTCGCCCTGGCCGGCCCCTGCACCAATTTCCTGCTGGCCCTGCTCTGGGCGGGCCTGCTCAAGCTGGCCATACTCTTCCCGCCTGCCGACTGGTATGTGAGTACAACCTATTCCTTTGTTCTCTCCATGATGCAGGCAGGCATTATCATCAACCTGGGACTTGGCTTTTTCAATCTGGTTCCCGTTCCGCCCCTGGACGGGAGCAAGGTAATTGTCTCCTTTCTGCCCCCAAAAGCAGCATATACCTTTCTCTCGCTGGAAAAGTACAGCTTCCTTATCCTGATTGTCCTCATTGCCACCGGCCTGCTCGGACAGATAGTCCGGCCGCTCATACACGGCGGGTACAATCTCATTCTTCTCCTTTTCAACATCAGCTAGCAATTGCCTGCAAAAGGCGGCTGCAAAAGGTATTTTTTCCATGAACACAGAGCTTCGCACAGTATCGGGCATGCGTCCTACAGGTCCTCTGCACCTGGGCCATTATTTCGGCGTTCTCAAGAACTACGTCGAACTCCAGCACAAAATGAGATCCTTTTTCTTTGTCGCAGACTGGCATGCTCTGACAACTGACTTTAACCGCACCGAGCTTTTGCAAAGACACGTGCTGGACATGGTCAAGGACTGGATCGGCGCCGGCCTGGATCCGGAAAAATGTGTTATCTTCCGCCAGTCAGACCTCAAGGAACATGCCGAACTCTCGCTTCTTTTCTCCATGTTCACTCCGGTTTCCTGGGCAGAGCGCAACCCAACATACAAGGAACAGCAGCAGCAGATTACCACCAAGGACTTAAGCTGCACCGGCTTCCTCTGCTACCCCATCCTCATGGCTGCCGACATTCTCATGTACCGTCCCACCGGCGTTCCTGTCGGCCAGGACCAGCTGCCCCATATGGAGCTGACCAGGGAAATCGGACGCCGCTTCAACTTCCTCTATGGAGACTATTTCCCGGAGCCTGAGGCCATTCTGACCCCGGCCGCCAAATGCCCCGGCCTTGACGGCAGAAAGATGTCCAAGAGCTATGACAACGGCATCTTCCTGGACGACACCTTCCAGAACGTGGAAGACAAGGTCAAGCGCATGTTTACCTATCCGCCCAGGATTAAGAAGAGCGATCCCGGCTGTCCTGAAAAATGCAACCTCTTCCCGTACCACCAGCTGCTGGCCACGCCTGAGGAACAGAAGGAAATCCATGAAGGCTGCCTCAACGCAAGCTTCGGCTGTGTGGCGTGTAAGAAGATATTCCTGCGCTATCTCAAGGAATTCCTTGAGCCCTTGCAGGAACGCCGCGCCTCAGTCACAGACCAGGACGCCATGGAAATCCTTGCCGAAGGACAAAAGCAGGCAAGGGAATTTGCCCAGGGCACCATGGAAGACGTGCGCCGCCTTATGCGCCTGAACTAGGCAGCGCATAGAGAAAGTCCTGCGCATTTGTCGTAAAAAAGCAGCCGTCTGGCAAAATACCATCCCCGCAGCACTGCCTATGTAGAGGCAGTGCTGCGGGGACATACAGCGATCCCTGCCAGACACAGGCATCAAGCCCCGATCCCGATACTGAATCTGCTGTCCCTCGTCAGCCTGCAAATACCAGCCTTGTTCTGCCGCTGTTCCCGGCAAATAAGGCCCTGCTGCCTGTCCCTTAACAAGCCAGGACAGGCAGACACCTGGATGACCAGGAGACATGACAGCCATAAGGAGGCGACATGGAACTGAAACGTCCCGGAACCCCTGTCACATACCCTCTGCAGGAACCAAGCCAGCCGCAGCTGTACCGCGATATCTATCCCTATATCCAGATTCCAAGGACAACGTTTGACGATGTGCTTATTGCCCCCAGCCCGGCCGATTCCATGCACATCACAGACACGACCTTCCGCGACGGCCAGCAGGCAAGGCCCCCTTATACTGTAGCCCAGATAAAGCAGCTTTTTGAATTTCTCTACCGCCTGGGCGGCAGGACAGGCCTTATCTCTGCCTCGGAGTTCTTTCTGTACTCTGAAAAGGACAGACAGGCTGTCGATGTCTGCCGTTCCCTAGGATTCAAATTTCCGGCAATCACGGCCTGGATCCGCGCCAACAAGGCTGACCTTATCCTGGCCAGGGACATGGGCTTCAAGGAAGTGGGCATGCTCACCTCCATCTCCGACTACCATGTCTACCTAAAGCTCGGCAAAACCCGCCGCCAGGCCCTGGACATGTATACAGAGCTGGTGAGCCAGGCCCTGGAATGGGGCATTATCCCGCGCTGCCACTTTGAAGACGTGACCCGCGCCGACATTACCGGCTTCTGCCTGCCCTTTGCCCAGAAACTGATGGAGCTGTCAAAGCAGGCAGGGCTTCCTGTCAAAATACGCCTCTGCGACACCATGGGCTACGGCGTGCCCTATCCGGGATCTGCCCTGCCCCGCTCTGTCCCGCGCATCGTGCAGGCCTTTATCAATGCGGGCGTCCCCAGCTCACAGCTGGAATGGCACGGGCACAACGATTTCCACAAAGCCCTTGTCAACGGCGTCACTGCCTGGCTCTACGGCTGCGGCAGCATCAACGGCACGCTCTTCGGCTTCGGGGAACGCACAGGCAATACCCCCATTGAAGCCCTGGTCATGGACTATCTGTCCCTTACCGGCGACGATGCGGCAGCCGACACCACGGTCATTACCGAAATTGCCGACTACTTTGAGAAGGAGCTGTCCTACACAGTTCCCCACAACTATCCCTTTGCCGGCCGCGACTTCAATGCCACCAGCGCCGGCGTCCATGTGGACGGCATCATCAAGAACGAGGAAATCTACAATATCTTCGATACCACGCATCTGCTTAACCGTCCCGTGCCCATCGTCATCACTGACAAGTCCGGCCGTGCCGGCGTTGCCTACTGGATTAACCACAACTTCAACCTGGCAGGCACGGACAAGGCTGTCACCAAGAAGCACCCCTCAGTGGGCAAGATTTACGACGACATCATGCGTGCCTACGATCACGGCCGCACCACGAATTTCTCCCACGAGGAAATGCAGAAGCTGGTCTCCCGCTACATGCCCGAATTCACGGTTACTGCCTACGACCGCATGAAGGAGATGGCAGGCAGGCTCTCGGCCAACGTCCTCATCCAGCTCTCCAACGAGAAGGGACTGGTAGGCTTTGGCAAGGAGGCCGAGCAGCTGATGACGGACTTTGCCGCAGCCCATCCCTTCATCCAGTTCCTGTCGCTCACCGACGACAAGGGCAGGCTCAAGTTCCTGGCCCTGTCTGCCGACAAGGAAACAAGCAGCCTCTATGGCAGCGTCACGCCGGATTATGACTTTTCGGATCGCGAATGGTTCAAGGTGCCCATGGCCACAGGCAGCCTGCACATCATGGATGTCTATTCCTCGCGCTTCACAGGCAAGCTTATCTGCACTGTTTCCTGCGCCGTGACAGATGAAAACGACCACATCCTGGGCGTTCTCTCCTGCGACATGCAGGTCGAATCTATCCTCAAGTACGGCCATATGGCCGAGACAGACGAAAACGCAGTCTAAGCTGCATATACCATGCTCACCACACTTCTTGCCTTTGCCGGAATAGGCCTGCTCTTTGCCATGATCCCCGGCCCTGACTTTGCCCTGATTGTGCGCATATCGCTCATCAAGGGACGCATGGCCGCAGTATACTCCTCACTGGGCATAGCCTGCGGCCTCACTGTGCACACAGCCTTGAGCGTGGCAGGCCTCTCGGCAGTCATAGCCCACTCTCCCTTTCTTTTTAAGTGCATTACCTATCTTGGTGCAGCCTATCTTGCCTATATAGGCCTCTGCTCGCTGTTTGCCAGGGCACCCAAAGAGAAGGACCGGCAGGCACATCCGCAGCCGGAAGGAAATGCCCCCGCTGCCTCCGGCAGAAGGACTGCCGGTTCTGCCTTTCTTCAGGGCTTTCTCTGCAATGTCCTGAATCCCAAGGCTGTTATCTTCTTCCTGACCTTCCTGCCGCAGTTTGTGGACGCAGGGCATGCCGTGCCCGTTCAGGCCCAGCTGCTTATCTTAGGCATACTCATGGTCCTTGTGACCGGAGCCTGGTTTGTCTGCTTGAGCCTCCTTCTGGCGCACCTTAAGCGCTTCTTTGAAAACGAGACCTTCAGGCGGCGCCTGGAACGTGTCACCGGCGTTATTTTTCTTGGATTCAGCGCCAGACTTCTGGCTTCGCAGTAAGAGGCCTGCTTTCTGCTAAAAAGCGTCTTTCCCCGTTTTTTTTATCGTACTTCTTTATCCGTTTATACAGGGATATGCCCATGATTACCCTTCAGTCTTCTCCTGTCGTCCTTGCAGGCGGCAACGTCATCCCGGCTGATGAGGCCGAAGCCCGCGGCCTCAAAGCCTCCAGGGAAGCCACGCTGGCATCCCGTATTCTGACGGCCCACTCAAAACCGTCTGCCCAGGATGATCTGTTGCATGTCACCTTTGACGCCATGGTTTCCCATGACATCACCTATGTCGGCATCATCCAGACTGCCCGTGCCAGCGGGCTCACCAGCTTCCCCATGCCCTATGCGCTGACCAACTGCCACAACAGCCTGTGCGCAGTGGGCGGCACCATCAACGAAGACGACCATGTATTCGGCCTCTCCGCTGCCAAAAAATACGGCGGCATCTTTGTGCCCACCAACCTGGCCGTCATCCATCAGTATGCAAGGGAAATGCTGGCAGGCTGCGGACGCATGATCTTAGGGTCAGACAGCCATACGCGCTACGGTGCGCTGGGCTGCATGGCCGTAGGCGAGGGCGGCCCTGAGCTCGTGAAGCAGCTTCTGCGCCGCACCTATGACATCCCGAAGCCCGGTGTTGTGCTCATCTGGCTGGAAAACGCCCCGCAGCCGGGCGTAGGCCCCCAGGATGTGGCCCTGGCCATTATCGGAGCCGTCTTCAAGAACGGCTTTGTCAAAAACAAGGTCATGGAATTTGCCGGCCCCGGCGTTGCCAGCCTGTCCGTGGAATACCGCTGCGGCGTAGATGTCATGACAACGGAAACAACCTGTCTTTCCTCCATCTGGGAAACGGATGACAAGGTTGAAAAATACCTGGCCATTCACGGACGCAAGGGCGACTACAAGAAGCTGCAGGTGGAAGAGCCTGCCCTCTATGACGGCATGGTGCGCATAGATCTTGCCAAAATCGAGCCCATGATTGCCCTGCCCTTCCATCCCAGCAACGTCTTCCCGGTCAGGGAAGTGCAGCAGCATGCTGC
>JAUMVQ010000035.1 GCA_030530085.1 Desulfovibrionaceae bacterium
CATTGCTTTTGCCAAATGAACGGGGCGTAATAAGGACTTTCATCAAAATTATGCGCTGCCCTGCGGCTGGCCGCAAAAGGGCTCGCATCCTCCTTAAATTGTATCCAAAAGAATCGGGAGAAACGGCTACTTTGAGCTGTCAATCTGTGCTTTGACAGCCTGTACTTCCTGCTCAAGCTCAGCCTGGCGGGACTTGCCTATTGCCAGGGCGTCAGCCAGGGCATCTATGTAGCTGCGTTCCATGAAGTGATCGATATCGATAACAAGGCAGGAAAGACGGAAGAGGTCCTCCTTCTGCTCAGGCGACTGTATGCCGGAAACCAGGTTGCGGACTTCCAGAGGCTCGCTCATATAAGACTGTATCAGGGACCTGGTATCTGTGCCTGGCAGAAACTCCCCGGCGATCTTCATGATCCTGTCCCTTTCCTTCTCGTCGATATGCCCGTCGGCCCTGGCAGAATACACCATTGCCCTGAGCATCAGCATTGCAGCAGGATCAGCCGTATTGACAGTCTGTGCAGACGCATCGCCAAACTGATGCCTCCCTGAGAAAGAACCTCCTCCCTGGGCACCCTGATTCTGTCCGCTGTACTGGCCCTCCCCATAGGAAGGCTGTCCTGTCTCAGGAGCAGCATCGCCGGAAGACCACTTCTTGTAAAAATTATATGCTATGGCTCCAAGCCCCATCAGTGCCGCACCCTTCACGACCTTTCTGGGCAGGAGTGCCCCGGCAAGGGCTGCAAGGCCTCCAAGGCCCAGGATAGTACCGCAGCCAGGGCCTTCTGCATCCTGCTGTGCTGCGGGCTGATTCCTTTGATTCATGGCGGGGCTTGCACAGTTGTCCTGTCTCAGAATATCAAAGATAGACATATTGTTTCCTCTGAATAAGTGGCAAAGAAAATATCCGTACCCGTACAAGGATAAGCCTGGTGAACGGCTTAACAACGTGCACTCTACACCATAGTTTCACACAATAGAATACTTCTATCTCCGCTCAATCTGGTATATATGTTCAGGACAGCCGGAGAATACTCCGGCGCCAGCCATCCCTCTCCGGACGGGGAATGACATGTTTCACTGTGCCTTTGTACGCTTCTGAGATCTGCCAGGACAAGTATGCTTCATTACCTGACACCTCTTGTAACTCTTTATGATACGCTCAATGAGTTCTGGGAAAATCCCAGGACCCAGCGCTTTGTTGCGGCCATCATCCTGCTTCTCTATTTTGTCGCCCTGGCTATTATAGAGGCAAAAAACTGGCACATCCTGCCCCCTGACATCGCCAGGCTGGCACCAGAAAATCACTCCTGGGCCATTATGATGGCTTTTACGCTCATTCTGGGCACTGAAGTCATCAGCCTCATCTTCTGCATCTCCGACTCCTTTTCCCGCTCCGTGGGCAAGCAGCTGGAAATCCTGGCCCTTATCCAGCTCCGCGGTCCGTTCAAGGAACTGAGCGCCCTGCAGGAGCCCATCACCATTGCCAACCACTGGGAACCTGTCCTGCATATTGCCATAAGCGCGGCAGGTGCCCTGCTGATTTTTGTTGCCCTGCGCATCTTCATGCGGGTTTCTGCCAGAAGGGTGTGCCTGAACAGGCCGACAGCAACTCTCTACGTTGTCAGCAAAAAACTCCTTTGCCTGACACTGCTGTGCATTGTCTGTTTCATTGGCGTCATGCACATCATAGCCTTCCTCAAGACAGGCGAATACCAGCGTTTCTTTGAGTCCGTCTATACAGCACTCATCTTCGCCGACATAACCCTTGTCCTGCTGGCCCAGCACTTTATGCCTGCCTTTAATGCCGTCTTCAGAAATTCCGGCTTTGTGGTAGGAACGCTCATGATGCGCCTCAGCCTCTCTGCCACGGCTCCGTTTGACACCATCATTGCCATTTTCTCAGCCGGCTATGTCATTCTGCTTGTCTGGAGCTTCAGCCATTTTCTTCCGCAGAAAGAATACTGCCGCGATACGTCAAGCGGGCCGGACAAGCAGGAATAAGCACGTTACCATGGCCCGCAGCCTGTCCTTATATGCATAATGCCGCATTTCAGCGGTCAGCTTACGCTGTTTTCTCAAAAGGTCCTTGCAATGTATTATAATTTCACTGTTGATATTCCGGTTGCCAAAGGAAAGGTCTGCAGACAGACTGCCAAAAGCGGGACATACATTCTCTATATAAAGGGCAGAAGATACGACAAGGACAAGAAGCATACAATTCCGGACAGGCTGCCCATTGGCAAGCTGAACCATGAAAATCCGCAGAAGATGTATCCCAATGACGCTTTTTTTGAGTACTTTCCGGATGCAGTGCTGCCTGAAATAAGTGCTGCCGAAAGAAGCCTCATCACTGCCAATGCTGCCTGCCGCAAGGAAGCAAATGAAAGCGCTGCAAAACCAGTAGCGCAGGCAGAACCAGCAGCGCAGGCCGAGACAAAACAGCCGTCCTTCCTTGCCTCGGAATATCCTGCATCAGCCCCGAAAAAAGCAGGCTTCCACATTATCCCGGTGCCTCTTGAACGCACTGTTTCCTATGGCGGCGGCACCCGTCTTGGTCCGGCACACATCCTTGAGGCCTCCCAGCAGCTTGAAGCCTGGGACGGCATCAGCGCACCAGGAGAACTGGGCATATACACCCACCCTGCCATCAACTGCGATCAGGATCTTTCCGGCGTTTTTGCCGACACGGAAAAGGCTGTGCTTGAAGCCTGCTCCTGCAATGCCATCCCTGTCGTTCTGGGAGGCGAGCATACAGTCAGCTACGCTCCTGTCCATGCCCTGGCGCAAGCTGGCAAAACTTTTGGCATCCTGCACTTTGACGCCCACTGCGACCTGCGTGACTCATATGAAGGCGACCGCTTCTCGCACGCCTGCGTCCTGCGCAGGATTGTAGAGGACTGCCACTGCCCGCTGGTGCAGTTTGCCACCAGGGACTACTGCCGCGAAGAAGCTGCTTTCCGCCAAAAGGCAGGCATTACCGGCTATGACGCCTCCACGATCTCAAACCAGGGACTGCCGGCCAGGCCTCTGCCGGCATCGTTCCCCGAAGATGTTTATATCACTTTTGACGTAGACGGGTTTGACTGCTCCCTCATGCCGGCAACCGGCACGCCGTCCCCCGGAGGGCTGTTCTGGTACCAGGCCATGCAGATTCTCACCTTCTGCCTGAAAGGCAGGCGCATTATCGGCTTTGACGTTGTCGAGCTGGCGCCGATTCCAGGCCTGCACCATGCCGACTTCACGGCTGCAAAGCTGGTGCATACGCTCATGGGCATGGCCCAGCGGAGCATGAAGTAATTCAGCCTTTTTCGGGGCAGTCTGCACTGCACACATTGCCCCGGGCATCGCACTGGCGCACAACCCTGGCAGGAGATCCGCAGGCAACGGCATTGGCGGGGATGTCTCTTGTTACAACGCTTCCGGCGCCTATGATGGCACCGCTGCCTATGGTGACTCCCTTCAAGATTATGCAGCGCATGCCAATCCAGGCGCCGTCTCCTATATGGACAGGCCTGTCGCGGTCCATACCCGGATCAACAGCACGACGATCAACAGGCCATGGCGCATGAAAGTCAGAGTCCGTAATCACCACGTCAGGCGCCACCAGCACTTTGCGCCCCAAAACAACGGATGTGGAGCGGCAGCTGACAGAGGTGCCTGAAAGCTCGCAGCCTTCTCCTATAATAATGCTGGCCTTGGGACCGAACGTCCTCAGCCTTGCGGGATGGGACAAGGCGCAGGCTGTGGCACGGCGCCAGGAAGAGACGATGGAGACATTGTCGCCTATTTCGATACTGCTGCCAGGCCAGCGCATCAGTCCTACAGTGCCGTGAACACTGATATGGCTTCCTGCCTTAATGCCAAAAAGCCGGGCCTTCACACGGAAACGGAGCGTTCCCCAGAAGGCACCAAAGACGCGAAGGCACTGCCAGGAGCCATAGCTTGCTATGTTGCCCAGCGACAGGCCACGCTCCAGTATTTTGCTGACTATTTCCCGCATCTGGACTCCCTGTAGCTCGCAACCTGCCGGCGCAGGCGGCAGACACCGCACAAATCATCTGCTGAGGTGGGGTAGCCGCATTCAGGGCAGGCGTGCAGGGTCTCGTCGATATCGCCTGCCAGAATTTCAAAGCCCTTGCGGCCCCTGTGGATAAAGCCCTGGTAGAAATCCAGCTTGCGGCCAGGCATGGCATATTCCAGACGCTGCATGACACCCTTGAGCGTCGTAAAGGAAGCGCCGGTGCTGTAGGGACAGGGGGCGATATGGGGCTCAATGCCTGTCAGAAAGGCATAGGTAGCCGTCTCATATTCTGTCAGCCGCCACAAAGGCTTGACCTTTTTTACAAAACGTCCGTGAGCAGGCAGCATGGGACCGTCTGAGGCAAGATAGGCCTGATCCCAGCGCAATGTATTGCTGAAAAGCCGTGCCACCTCATCGTCCAGGTTGTGTCCTGTGCACAGCACCGTATAGCCGTTCTCCATGGCTATCTTGTTGAACCAGTGGCGCTTCAGCTTTCCGCAGACAGAACATATGGGACGCTTGACGGCTTCCTTGACATCGGGAATAGCCAGTCCCTCTTCAGCCAGTTCCTTGACAAGAAGGGGCAGGCCGTTGTCCTGGCAGAAGCGCTCCACAGTCCTGCGGGCGCTGGCGGAGGAATCCGGTATGGCCAGGTCTATGAAGAGGCCTGTGGCATTGTAGCCCTGATGAACAAGCTCATAGAGCAGTGACAGGCTGTCCTTGCCGCCGGAAATGGCCACAAGCACGTTGTCCTCATGCGTCATGAGCTTTTCTTTCTCTATTCCCCTGGCTACCTGGCGGGAAAAAAATTCAAGGAAGCATTTTTTGCAAAAGGCAGAATTATGGGCGCGCAGCTTGACCACGGCCTCTGCCTTGCAGACAGAACATTTCATGCAAAACTCCAGGATAATTGGCGGTTGCCCGCAGTCGTATCAGGACCAGATACCCTGCTTCAAAAACAGTAAAAAAGGGGCGCCGCCTTCAGACATGAAAGAAAACGGCGCACCCATATATTCTCTTTTCTGCTTTCAGCAATGTGAAAGACAGCTTTAGTCCATAAAGACGTTCTTGTTACGCACGCCCAGCAGATCGCGGCGTACCAGTTCCTCGGCAATCTGTACGGCATTCAGGGCAGCACCCTTGCGGATATTGTCGGCACAGATCCACATATTGAGGCCGTTTTCAATGGTCTCGTCTTCCCTGATGCGGCCGACCAGGGTGTCATCCTGCCCGGCACAAGCCAGGGGCATGGGATACAGAAGCTCGCGGGGGTTATCAAGCACACGGACGCCGGGAGCCTGGGAAAGCAGCATGCGGCATTCCTTGGCGGTCATTTTCCTTTCCGTCTCAATGTTGACGGATTCCCCGTGGCCATAGAAGACAGGCACGCGCACACAGGTGGCGGTGACGCCGATCTTGTCGTCGTGGAACATCTTCCTGGTCTCGTTGACCATCTTCATTTCTTCCTTGGTGTAGTCATTTTCAAGGAAGATATCGATATGAGGCAGGAGGTTGAAGGCAATCTGGTAGGGATAGGCATTGTGCTCGATGTCCCTGCCGTTGAAGAGGTCGCGCACCTGCTTTTCAAGCTCGGCAATGCCCTTCTGGCCTGTTCCGGAGACGGCCTGGTAGGTGGAAACGACGATACGCTTAATGCCTACTGCATCGTAAATGGGCTTTAAGGCAACCAGCATCTGGATGGTAGAGCAGTTGGGGTTGGCAATAATGCCGTTATGCCAGGCAAGATCCTCAGGATTCACTTCAGGCACAACCAGGGGGCAGCGGTCATCCATGCGCCAGGCAGCAGAGTTGTCCACGACAACGCAGCCGGCATGGGCGGCAAAGGGAGAGAATTTGGTAGAAGTTGCACCGCCTGCCGAAAAAATAGCGATATCTACACCTTCAAAGGAATCTTCTTTCAGCTCACGGACGGTCAGCTGTTTATCGCCGAACTCAACCTGGCTTCCGGCTGACCTGGAAGAGGCATAGGCAATAACTTCAGTTGCGGGGAAATTGCGCTCGTTCAGCGTCTTCAGCATTTCCCTTCCTACGGCACCGGTGGCTCCGCAAACAGCTACTGTCAGTTTATTCATGGCTACAGTTCTCCATATCTCAAAATTTCTAAGGTGTGCTCTCCCTGGCAGACAAAACAGACATCCGGGACAACTGTTTGTGCAGAACATCTGTCGGCACATGAGGTACTGCAACATCTCTCCGCCCTTTGATAAAAAGGGAAGTGAAATTATTATGCAAGGTTGGCACTTTTTGCAAGGACTTTGCCTTCATAAGTCCGTAAAAAGACCGTATTACTTTCAAAATACATGAGTGAATACCCTAAGTCCCCAAAGCTGCATGGCCTTGCATCTTTGAGCCCGCACGTCTGCTGAAACACGGGCTTGTGTGATGAACGCAGGCCTCTTTTGCAGGCCATGGCCCGGGATGGCGGATATGCTGGCTTCCGGCGTTTTTTCACTCTTCTTTTTTGCCTTTTTCAGACGGGTGTGACATAGTGACAAAGTCTGATGAAACAATCACTCACAGTTTCTCAACATATAATATCATCTTTTTAGCGGCACAGGGTTTCTTATGGTTCCTACCACCAACAGTTGCGAACTCAGCGTTCTTGATCTCGTTCCCTTCGGCCTTGCCGATCCAGTCCACAGATATTTTGCTCTCAGGCTGACACCGCCTGAATGGCCCAGCTGGAAGCCAGGACAGTTCCTCATGCTCCGTCCCGAGTCCTTCGGTCAGGAACTGCCATGGGGCCGCCCTCTTGGCATCTGCCTCATACGCCCGCAGCACCTCATCTGCTTCTTCCAGGTAGCAGGACGCGGCACCGAGCGCATGGCCAGGCTCCGCCCGAGAGACAAGGTCCGTGTCTGGGGGCCTCTTGGCAACGGCTTTGCTGTCGAACCCGATACCCCCACGTTGCTCCTCGCAGGCGGCATGGGCATCGTCCCCTTTATCGGCTATGTGGCAGAGCACCCCAAGGCCTGGAATGTTTCCATGCTCTTCGGGCACAGGGATCCCCTTGAATGCTATCCGGTGGACAGCATCAATGAGCACATACCCGTGGATACCCTGCGTGAAAGCGTGCCAGGCGATCTCGACAACTTCATATTCACCCTGCAGGAACGCATCAAGGAATACGCTGCCCAGAAGGGACTGATTCTTGCCTGCGGCCCCACGCCCTTCCTTAAGACTGTCCAGGGCTTTGCCAGGGAATACGGAGCCAGGGTGCAGCTTTCCCTGGAAAACAAGATGGCCTGCGGCGTCGGCGGCTGCCTTGGCTGTGTCGTGAAAACAACAGACACCTATCACGATCCCAGCCACCGCAATGCACCCGTGCAGTGCTGCACCCAGGGGCCTGTCTTCTGGGCTGACCAGGTCAGGCTCTGATCCGGATTTTCAGGCAGCAGTCCAGGCTGCACTCTATAACAGCAACTGACTATACGGAGGCGGTACGGCAGAGACACTGTATCTTCCGGCCGATATACTCGTGAAACATAACGAACTTGCCGTAACCCTTGCAGGCCCTAAGCACACGCTTTCACTGAAAAACCCCGTTACCACGGCATCGGGGACCTTCGGCTACGGCGTCGAATTTGCCCCATACGGCGATCTGACCAGCCTTGGCGCCATTGTCGTCAAGGGAACATCCCTCAAGCCCCGCCATGGCAATCCCTGCCCGCGCATAGCTGAAACACCCTGCGGCATGCTTAACTCCATAGGCCTGCAGAATGACGGGCTCGACGTCTTCCGCACCCAGAAACTGCCAGCCCTGCCCTGGAAGGACGTCCCTGTTATCGTCAACATGTACGCCACCTCTGTGGAAGAATTCGGGATCCTGGCAGCAGAACTCAACAAGCTGGAAGGCGTGGCCGCCATCGAGGTCAATATCTCCTGCCCCAACGTGAAGGAAGGCGGTGCCGCCTTTGGTGCCGATCCTGTGCAGGCAGCCGCTGTCACAAAGGCAGTACGCGACAATGCCCCCGACAAATTTGTCATCATCAAGCTCTCGCCCAATGTGACCAGCATAGCCGGCATTGCCCGCAGCGTGGAAGAGGCTGGCGCTGACTGCATATCCTGCATCAACACGCTCATCGGCATGGCCGTTGATCTGCGCACAAGGAAATCCAGGCTGGCCAATGTCATAGGCGGCCTCTCCGGTCCCTGCGTGAAGCCGGTGGCACTGCGCTGCGTCTGGCAGGTCGTCAATGCTGTCAGCATTCCGGTCATAGGCATAGGCGGCATCTGCACTGCAGAGGATGTGTTTGAATTCATCCTGGTCGGTGCAACAGCTGTCCAGATAGGCACAGCCTCCTTCATGCGTCCCGACGCCGCTTTCCATATCGTCGAGGAACTGCCTGCTGTCATGGAAAAATACGGCATTAAAAGCCTTGACGACATACGCGGCATGCTTTCTCTGGGCTAAGGGGATACATTATGTCCTTGCGCATTACCCCTGTAACTGCATCCAGTGAACTGAATGACTTTGTCTCACTGCCGTTCAGCATCTATAAGGACTACCCCTTGTGGGTGCCAGGCCTCATACGCGATGAAAAGGCTCTCCTGACGCCCGGGCAGCATCCCTTCTGGGAAACAGCCAGACGGGAGCTCTTCCTGGCATACAGGGACAACAAGCCAGTAGGGCGCATCGCTGCCATTGTAGATGAAAAGCACAATTCCTATGCAGGTGAAAAGTGCGGTGCCTTCGGCTTTTATGAGTGCATGAATGACAATGAGGCGTCTGCGGCACTTTTTGCGGCCGCGGCAGACTGGCTTGCAAAGCAGGGAATGACCTTCATGCGCGGGCCCCTTAATCCCTCCACCAACTATACCTGCGGCCTTCTGGTGGACGGCTATGAGGAAAAGCCCGGGCTCATGATGCCCTGGCAGCCTCCCTATTACCTGGATCAGTTCAACCTCTTTCATTTCAGGAAGGAGCAGGATCTCTTTGCCTACATGATCTACCGCGATGCTGCCGTCCTGACGCCGTCCCTGCAAAAGGAGCTTGAAGGCCTGAAAAAGCAGGGCACGTTTACCTGCAGGCAGTCGCAGAAGGCCACACTGGCCGAAGACATCAGGATCATGCTCTCCCTGTACAAGGAATCCTGGGCAAAGAACTTCTGCTTCTCGCCCCTGTCAGAGAATGAGTCCGAGGCCCTGGTCAAGGAACTTGTCGTCTATCTGGATCCCAAGTTCTTTATCCTGTTCTTCCATGGCGAGGAACCTGTTGCCGGCATGGTCGCCATGCCCAACTTCAATCCCCTGCTCAAGAGAATGAACGGGCGCCTTAACCTGCTGACACCCTGGCACTACTTCAGGACCAGAAAGGAACAGAAAGAAGGCTACCGCATCATGCTTTTCGGGGTACGCGAAAAGTACCGCCTTCTCGGCCTGCCGCTGCTTCTCTTTGACTACATGCTTGAACAGGCCAAGAACACGCCTGACTTCCAGTGGGTCGAGGGCTCCTGGGTGCTGGAAGACAACAATGCAGTCAACGATCTGATTGAAGATTTTGGCGGCAGGCTCAGCAAGCGCTACCGCCTCTTCCGCAAGGAGCTTGTGTGAACTCTGCCAGTGTACTTCTTCCTCATGCCAGTCTTGACCATCTGAGCGGCAAGCGCATCCTTGTCACAGGCGGAACAGGTTTTTTAGGCAGCCGCCTTGTCCCCATGCTTGCCAATGCAGGCGCCAGGGTAACGGTTTTCTGCAGGCAGTCGTCACGCACAGACGCACTGCCTTCTGGCGTGCACTGCATCAGGGGAGACCTCTCAGCAGGGCGCGGGCTTGCAGATGCAGTCAGGGACTGCGATATCGTCATCCATATGGCGGCCCTTCTCTTCGGGCTAAAATGGCAGGACTATCTTGAAGCAAACTGCAGTTGTGCCAGATCCCTGGCCAGGGCCCTGCAGGAAGCAGGCAGCGCAGGTCCCGAAAGGGTAGTTTTTGTCTCTTCCCTGGCTTGTGCCGGTCCTTGTGACAGCATGTCAGGCAGAAAGGAAGACGATCCTGGCATGCCGGTGTCGGCCTACGGCTGGTCCAAGCTCCTCAGCGAAAATATCCTGCGATCCGCCCTTGGCGAGAAGCTGGTCATAGTGCGCCCGCCCATCATTTACGGCTCAGGGGACAAGGGTCTGCTTCCCGTATACAAGGGACTTGCCCTAGGGCTTGCCGCAGTGCCCGGCATTTCCCGTGATTTTCCTGTCTCTGTGGCGCACGTGGATGATGTGGCACAGGCTGTCGCCCTCTGCTGCCGCGAGGATGCCAGCGGAGTCTATCATCTCTGCGACGGGCATCCACTGCCAATGGCCTCCTTTTATCAGGCGGCTGCAAAGGCACTTAACAAAAAGGCGTTCATCGTCCATCTTCCGCTGTGGCTTATGGGCCTGACGGCCTTTGTATGTACTGCCATTGGCACGCTGGCTGCACCTTTTCGCAGCAAGAATGCCAGGAGGCCCAACTGGAACATGGACAAATACAGGGAAGCCAGGGAGCGCGGCTGGGTCGGCTCAAAGCAGCGCATTAGTGAAGAGCTTGGCTTTTGTCCTGTGCGCACGCTTGAAGACGGCATGAAGGAAACCATTGAAGGCAACCGCCGCCTGGGACTTCTGCCAAAGCCAAAGGTATAAGGCTGCCCCGCAGTATATGCCAGACACAAAAAAGGCTTCTTTGATCCTGATGCTCCCTCTTCCCTGAAGAGAGAGCGTTTTTTTCCTTACCGCTCTCCTATCATGTGACGCCTGCTATATAGAAGTATATGAAAATTACACTGCACGAACTCTACAAAGCCTACGGAGGCCGCGACCTCTTTACCAATTTCTCCCTGGATATCGAAGACGGCATGCACTTGTGTGTCTGCGGCCCCAACGGCATGGGCAAATCCACGCTCCTCCGCCTTATTGCAGGAGTGGAAGTGCCGGACGCAGGACGCGTCCTTCTGCCTTCAGGCTGCAGGCTGGGCTATGTGGAGCAGGAATTCAGTGACGATGCCCTGGAAACGACGCTGCTTACCTATGTGCTGGATGTGGTGCACGACTGGAACGAATTCTGGGCTGACTGGGATGAGGCCTCAAAAAACAACGATGAGGAAAGGCTGCAATTTTTGATGCACAAGCAAAGCGAGCTTGAGGCAAGTGTAGGCTACAATCCGGAGCAGAGGGCCAAGCAGGTCCTCTCAGGCCTTGGGTTCTCAGAAGAGAAATGGCACAGAAAGCTGGGCGAGCTCTCAGGCGGCTGGCGGGAAAGGGCCAAGCTGGCCAGGGTGCTGACAGCAGGCGCAGACATCCTCCTGCTGGACGAACCCACCAACCATCTTGATATTGATGCCGTTGAGTGGCTTGAAAACTTCCTCAAGAGCTTTCAGGGAGCCCTGGTCTTTGTGGCTCACGATCGCGTCTTTATGGACAATGTGGGATCGCACGTACTGTACCTAAGCGGCGGCAAGCCTCTTTTCCGGAAGGCAAACTACACGCAGTTCCTGCGCCTGCAGGAAGAATACGAGCTGCAGCGCGAGCGCGAAAAGAAAGCCTTACAGGAAGACTTGAGCAAGAAGATGGCCTTTGTAGACCGCTTCCGCTACAAGGCCACCAAGGCCCGCCAGGCAGGATCCAAGCTGAAGCAGGCCAAAAAGCTGGCCAAGGAGCTTGAAGGATACAGGCCTGAGCCCAAACGCAAGGAACTTAAGTTTGCCTGGCCCGAGGCACCCCATTCAGAGAAGATTCTCTATCACGCCATTGATATGGCTTTCAGCTTCCCTGACGGCAAGACAATGTGGCCCCCGCTGAACTTCTCAGTTTTCAGCGGCCAGCGCATCGCCTTTGTCGGCCACAACGGCTGCGGCAAGTCTACGCTCATCAAGCTGCTGGCAGAAAAGCTCTGCCTTACGGGCGGCATCTTGCAGCGCTCAACGTCTGCAAAGGTGGGCTATTATGCCCAGCACCAGATGGAACTGCTCAAGCCAGGCTACACTGTCCTGGCCCAGATGCGTTCCATGTCTGATCCGCACACAAGCGAAGAAGAGCTCATGAGCGTGCTGGGGCTGTTTTTGCTTGGACAGGGCTTTTTTGACCGCCAGGTGGACAGCCTCTCTGGCGGTGAAAAATGCCGACTTGTCCTGGCCTCGCTCTTTTTGCAGCGCTGCAACCTGCTGCTTCTGGACGAACCTACAAACCATCTTGACCTGGAATCCCGCGAAGCACTGGCCAATGCCCTAAGCCACTACAACGGCACCCTGATCATGGTGGCCCATGACCGCTGGCTCTTGCAGGAAACTGGCTGCTCAATCTGGGCAATAGACGAGCACGGCATAACCGAGCATGACTCCTTTGCCTCCTACGATGCAGAAAGGCATGCCCAGGAGGCCTCTGCCCCTGAAGCAAAAAAACAACCGGAACAGATACAGGTCCAGCCTGAGCAGTCCTCACAGCCTGCTGCCATCAGGCAGAATCTCAGCAGGGAAGAGGCAAAGCGCCTGAAAAGGGAACAGGCTGAGGCCCGCAATGCCTTTGCCAAAAAAATCAAGCCGCTGAAGGAAAAACAGTCCAAGCTGGAAGCAGAGCTGGAATCTGTCATGACCGAGCAGCAGGAAACAGAGCAAAAGCTGGCCGATCCTGCCACCTATGCCGATCATGCCCTCTCCAATGAACTTCTGAACCGCTATAACGAGCTGAAAGACCGCTGCGACACACTGGTAGAAGAACTGGACGGGGTGGAAAGCCAGATTGCAGCGATGGAACAGGAGAATGCGCAGTGATAGGGTCGCCGGAAAAACAAACTTCTCCAATGCATTCTTCTACAGTGCGTCATTCCCCAATGCGTCATATAGATGTTGCTGCGGGCATAGTGTGGAGAGGCAAAACAATACTCTGCTGCTGCAGGCCTCAAGGGAAGCCGCAGGCAGGCTTCTGGGAATTTCCCGGCGGCAAGCTCAAGCAGGGTGAAGACGCCTGGACAGCATTAAAAAGAGAACTTCTGGAGGAACTGGGGATAGAGATACAAAAGGGGCTCTTCTGGCTGAAAAAAGACCACGTATATGAAGAGCTGAATTTGTCCGTTTCCCTCTTTTTCTTCCATGTAACCGAATTTTGCGGCGAGCCTTGTGCCAGGGAAGGGCAAAAGTTTGCCTGGACAGAGTATGACGAGGCAAAGACGCTACAGTTTCTGCCTGCAGACAAGGAACTGGTCACCCTGCTTCTGCCGCCGGACACAGGCTGCCAGGAAGACCGGCCCAGGCCCTGAAACACAGTTTTTTCTATCAGCATACATCCTGAACGCCATTTTCCCGAAGTGGAGGCAAACAAATGTCCTATGTCCAGCGCAGAGACGCTCTTCGCAAGCTTATGTCAGAAAAGGGCCTTGATGCCCTGCTCATAACATCTGCCAGCAACAGGTACTATCTCTCAGGCTTTGAACTGCACGATGTTCAGCTGAACGAAAGCTCAGGCTGCCTTGTTATCACGGCAAAGGGGACTGACTACCTGCTGACCGATTCCCGTTATACGGAGGCAGCATCGAAGATCTGGCCTGAAGACAACATTATAATATACAGCCGCGACAGGGCAAAAGTTATCAGCTCTCTTCTCTCCGGCCTTGGATCACGCACAGGCTTTGAGGCAGAAGCCATAAGCTATGCCTTTGCCAGGGAACTGACCTCGGAAATAAGCATGGAACCATGCGACGGCCTGACTGAAAAGCTGCGTCTCCATAAGGATGCCGATGAAATTGCCGCCCTGAAAAAGAGCTTTGCCTTAAACCATGCCATGCTCAAATGGGTGCCTGGCATTTTGCGCGAAGGTATGACTGAGGCCGAGCTCAGCTGGGAGATTGAACGCTTTTTCAGGGAGAACGGCGCAAGCGAACTGGCCTTTCCCAGCATTTCGGTCTTTGGCGCCAATGCGGCCCTGCCCCATGCAGTGCCGGGAGAGACAGTGCTGCGCGAAGATATGGGCGTCCTTCTTGATGTAGGGTGCCGTGTTGCGTCCTACTGCTCGGACCAGACACGTTCCTTCTGGTTCGGAGAACACGAATCAGACCTCTTTGCAAAAACAAGGGAACTGGTTGCCAAAGCCCAGCAGACCGTGCTTGACACCATGGAACCAGGCCTTCCCCTGGCCGAAGTGGCCCAGAAAGCAACGGACATATTTGCCAGGGCAGGGCAGGAAAAGCATTTTATACACGGCCTTGGCCATGGCGTAGGCCTTGATACGCATGAACTTCCTTCCTTTAACTGCAGGGCTCAGGGCGTTCTTGAGCCTGGCATGACGGTGACGGTGGAGCCGGGGCTCTATTATCCCGGAGAGTGCGGCA